>DAOVUK010000187.1 GCA_030632625.1 Gammaproteobacteria bacterium | reverse complement strand
TTTCTGAGTATTGATATTTATTACAAATATCAACAATTTTCACAATATCACCAAAAACTATCTCACAAGACTGTCACCAGTACCGCCAGTGAAATTGAAACCATTTTAGTTTCTTTAGAGCGGGAACTTAAACTTTTTGTTAATCAGGAAAAACCGCTGCTGTCCCGACTCTATTACGAGCCGGAGAACAAGGCTCTGAAAAAACAGCTTGAAAACAAAATGCGAGGCTATTTTCCCGAACATATAGAATTCACCATCGCTGATCATGAAGGCAATATAATTTTAAACCGGGATATTTTTACTGCCTACCCTCAATGTCAGGAAAATATTAAACAAACGTCAGAAAATAAAAAACAGGCGCTGCTGAGATTACACAATAGCCCGGGCTCAAAAAAACAGCATTATGATATTATGCATTCGTTCAATCCTGATAATTCAAATAGTCATCAGGAGGCTGTCTTTTTTATCAGTTATTCAATTGAACCTTTAAGGCAATTGCTTGCTAACCGGCAAATAGAACATCATTCTCTGTTTGTAATAAATACTTATCAGCAGAAAAAGATTGAATTTATCAATGAGCAGACATTATTGGCTGTAAAGAAAAATTCGCTCAGCAGACTTCAGGCAGCAGGAGAAGAACAGCTCATTGAAGGCACTCAATGGACTATAATTGATGTCGTTAATCCGCACTACCGTAAAAATGAGCTTTTTATCCTCATCCTGCAGCACGTATTGCTGCTTATCTTCTTTGTCATTATCAGCGGGTTATTTATAAAGGCCATCCGCAATGAAATAAAAAACAGTACCAATACACACCTTTTGTTAGAAGGTGTAGAGAATGAAAGGAGACGCATATCCATGGAGATGCATGACCATATTTTAGCCGACATTACTCACCTGTCACGAAAAGTCATGTACTCTCAAAATATTGACAAACATCAAATTAATGAACAGCTGCTCAATATGACCACCTCCATACGCAGCCTGATTGATGACTTACACCCTAATAGTCTTGATTTACTGGGTATTGAGGCTGCTTTACAAAGCTATATAAATAAGCACCTGTCAGGCATTGAATTTCCCGACTATTCACTAAAAATTAATCCTGAAATAGATTCTTTGCTAAAACCCTATCAAAAATACACACTATTCAGAGTTCTGATTGAATTGATCAATAATATTATTAATCATGCGCAAACGACAAGCTATACTCTTGACGGCACTTTGCGGGACGGCATGATAGAATTTAAAATTAAAGACAATGGCATCGGCCTGAAAAATAACAACAGCCATGATTCCGGACTGGGTCTAAACAATATTAAAAGTCGTTGTCAGATGCTGGGCGCCAGTTTATCTATGATGGATAATACGCCAAAAGGCACAGTCACTATCATACAAATGAACTCACGAGATTAAAACTTGAAACAGCCGCTTGAATTAATTATTGCTGAAGACAATCCCCGGGATAAAGAGTTTCTATGTACCTCCCTGCTTGCAGAAAACAAGAGTTCGGATGTGCAAAATACTTATCAGCTCAATGTCGTCAACAATGGCATAGAAGCATATAATTTAGCAAAAAATATGAATGAACCATGTATTATTAGTGATTTGCAGATGCCCGATTGTAATGGTATTGAATTGGCAAAAAGAATATGGAAAGAGAAACCCTCTGCAAAAATTCTTTTCTGGACGCAATATCAGGATGAAATTTATATTCGTTCCCTCTCATCCATTATTCCATCAGAAACAGTTTATGGATATATATTAAAAACCAACCCATCTGAACAATTGCTCAAAGCCGTTAAACTGGTTTTTCATGAAAACCAGTGCTGGATTGATCCGCAAATCAGACCGGTGCAGACAAGAACAAAGCAATCACGACTGGCGATCTCTGATCTTGAATTTGAGGTTTTAATAGATATTGCTCTGGGACTAACAGATGATATGATCGCACAGCGACGTTATTTATCTAAACGAGGTGTACAAAGCCGCTTAAAATCACTTTATTTAAAGTTAGAGATAGAACATGATCAGATCAGTTTATCTCCTTTTGGTAAAAAAGTTAATTTACGCTCAAGAGCTGTTGCTATTGCATTGCAGCGCGGCTTAGTGAATCCAGTCGAACTCAGCAAAGCTGAAGAAGAACTTATGTTATGGTTTAAGACTACTCCTTAAATAACAATGGTTCTTCGCAAATTTACATACTTTTCCAAATATCAGCAAAACTACCTTAGCGGCAATTTTGATGAAGAAAAAAGAATGAGGTGGCGCTCGAAATGTGGTGCTGCCAACAGTAGGCGCCTTGAGGCGAAAACGGATGATTCGGTGGACTGGTTAGCCTTGCGGGGGACGCTTTGAACACATCCCTGTGCCGCTTATCCTCAGCGTCCTGCCTCGAAATACCCCCTCAAGGCTAACCAGTCCATCGAACCCTCCTGGCCGCATCACATTTCTCACTAGAGGTAAAAGAGCAACATCAAAAGATAAGAATAAAGCCAAAGCCTGGAGTCCGAATGCTTTTTCTTATCTTTTGCTCTACCTTCCAAAGCGAGAAACGTGATGCCGGTAGGAAGGTGGTCAGGTGTTGTTTGCCTTGCAAGGGGCATTTCGAGGCAGGACGCCGAGGATGAGCGCTACAGGGACGTACTTGCGCGCGTCCCCGGCAAGGTGAACGACACCTGACCAACTTCCAGCTTTAAAAAACACCACGTTTCGAGCGCCCCCCAAATCTTTTCAAATAGCTGCTTCGGTAGTAAACCGACAAAAACATGAAGGACACTATTTAATCAGAGTTAATCTGATCCTCTAATAACTGAGCAATTTCATCCAGAGGTCTTGGACGGCTTATGCCGTATCCCTGAGCAAAATCAACACCAATTTCTTTGATAATTTCAAGAATATCATTATTCTCAACGTATTCTGCGATGGTTTTTAAGCCCATAATCTGACCCACTTCATTAATTGATTTAACCATCGCGGCATCAACCGGATCAATCACAATATCTTTAACAAATAAACCATCAATTTTTA
The DNA here is from genome assembly GCA_030632625.1 of Gammaproteobacteria bacterium. Classification (GTDB taxonomy): domain Bacteria; phylum Pseudomonadota; class Gammaproteobacteria; order GRL18; family GRL18; genus GRL18. The sequence continues at coordinate 3,622 of DAOVUK010000187.1, read as the reverse complement.
AGTAGTCAATATTCAGCTGCTTCAAATAAGCAAAAGAGGACATACCGGAACCAAAATCATCAAGAGAAAAAGAACAGCCCAGTTCTTTTATGGTATCAATAAAGAGACTGGCGACATTAAGGTTTGAAATTGCAGCCGTTTCTGTCACTTCAAAACATATTTTTTCAGCGGCAAAATGGCAGTTCCTGAACTGTTCAGCCAGATGCTGCATAAAATGTTCATCACCTATTGAGTTACCGGAAAGATTTATACTGCAGAGTTGGATATTTTCAGTCAGATCTGGATTATCATTAAGCCATTTGAATGTTGTCCTGACGACCCAATGGTCTAATATTTTAACCAGATCATAGTGTTCTGCCGCTGGCAGGAATGCACCGGGAGGGATTAGATTGCCATGTTCATCTTTCATGCGGATTAAAATTTCAAAATGCAAACCTGACTCTTCACAATTAATGGGTTCGATCAACTGGAAGTAGAGGATAAAACGGTCTTCCTGAAGTGCTTTATTAATACGTGAAACCCATTGCATTTCACCTTTTTTCTTCATCACATCGACATCATCATCCTGATAAACATGAACACGATTACTGCCCATATCTTTGGCTGCATAACAGGATGAATCAGCAGCGCTTAATAGTTTATCAACATCGCTGCTATCTTCATTTATTGGTACCAGACCGATGCTGACCCCGACATTAAAGTTTTGTGTTTCCCAGACAAAGTTATAAATCTGAATTTCACTACAAATTTCTTTGGCAATTAATATTGCTCGTTCAACAGGGCAACCCTCAAGAACAGCTGCAAATTCATCTCCCCCCAGACGAGCAAGCAAATCACCCTGACGCAATTTATCCTGTAAAATTTTAGTGATCTGCCGCAACAACTGATCGCCTGCCATATGGCCGCAGGTATCATTAATAATTTTAAAATTATCCAGATCCATATAAAGCAGTGCATGTATAATTTTATCTGTTTTGCAACGTTCTATAGACTGACGCAGTCTATTTTCAAATTCAGCCCGGTTAATCAAATGGGTTAAGGCATCATGCGTTGCCTGATAAGTCAGAGTTTGCTCCATTTTCTTAGCATCGCTAATGTCATGCAAAGCAACGACAGCACCAATTACCTGATTATCATGATCACGCATAGGAGATACTGCATACTTGACGGAGATAATATAGCCATCACGATGTGCCAGAAAAAGTGAACTGGATTGTCGAAAAGATCGATTTTCAAGCATTGCTGATTGAATAAAATTGCCTACTGACTCCCGTGATTCTGAATTAAAAAGATTCACTCTTTGTTTGAAAGGATGGCCCACTGATTCGATACTTTTCCAGCCGGTTAATTCTGTTGCTTTTGGATTAAGATAGGTAACACATTCATTAATATCAACGGTAATAACAGCATCATCAATTGAGTCTAAGGTCACCAGAAAGCGTTCTTTTTCAGAGAATAATTGTGCTTCTATTTCTTTTCGCCAGGTAATCTCCATACCATATCCCTGCACCAGTAATCGTTCCGGTATCGGGTGAAAATTCCATAAAAACCATCGCCCTTTTGATTCCACTTCAATATTTTTTAAGGTTATGCCAATGGACAGGCATTTAGAAATAAGAGACTGGATGTTATCAGGCAACGCGCAGGGCATGCCGTTCTCATCAAAACCCAGTTCAGCAATTAATGCCACCATCGCGGGGTTTGAAAAATAAATCAGCGCCTGTTCATTAAACTCAATAATTGGCGAAGGATTGAGCTCTGCAAATAAAGCCAGGCGTTGTAATTCTTTTTCAGAATAATGCCTTATAGAGTAATCCTGAAAACTCAGCACATAATAATCTGACTTATTAATACCCCCATTTTCAAACAGGTGCATCACATTTTTTACATCGACATGTAGATAAATACCATTTTTTTGCACAAACCAGGCATCAACAATATGATTTATAGGTAACTTTTTTCCTATATTTATAAATTGACAGACTTCTTCTTTGTGTGCGTAGTCAGCCTCCTGACTGCACAACACAGAATGCAAAGAGTATCCCTCAAGTTCCTCAACCTGATAACCTAATAGTTCTGTTGTTTTTTCATTTACTGCGTAAATAGTCCCTTTGGCATCAATAGCAATAAGACCATCCGGCCACTGTGCGAACAATGGGTGGGATATGAATAACGCTTTATCAGTGATAGAGACTTCTTTGTTTAATGACAGTTTGTTTGACTGTGTTTTCTTTGGCATAGTCAGACTTCTCCAACGACCAGTAAATTTTGGGGATCAGCTTTATTACTTAAAAAATCGACAAGCCCTTTAATTTGTCTGTTTTTATCATCTTTTTCTAAATCAATTATTAAAGGATTTGCCAGGGCATTACCCTCAGCTGTGTAGATTATTTTTACCACTGGCACGAATGGCTTTTCCCTGTTCACCTCAACAACAAGTCCTTTTTCACCCGAGGTCAGTTCAATTGCGGAGGTTAAAGGATAAATACCTAATAATTTGATCAGCAGTTCAACTTGCTCTTTATCCTGTTTGTTGTGCACTGCTTCTTTATATAAAAGTCTTAATGCCTCAGAAGGAATTAATCCGGGTCTGTCTAATAAACCATGAACAGATTCATCATAATAATCAGATAATATAAGTATTCTTGCCAGAGGATCTATTTGCTTATCGCGGAGATTATCAGGGTAACCGGAACCGTCAATTCGTTCATGGTGCTGCATCATCAGTTGTTTTACTGCAGAGGAAATCGTATCACTTTTACTGACAATAATATTGGCAATTTTCTGGTGCTGCCGGACCACTTTAAATTCATTATCGGTATATTTTTTGGCTTTACCAAAGAGATTTAAAGGCAGTTGAGCCCAACCGATATCATGCAGCAATGCCGCTAACCCCAGTGTTTTTAAATCTTCTTTATTAACCCCTTCGTTGATAGCAAAGGTCAGTGCAAGACTCATAACACCAAAAGAATGGGAAAATAATTTTTCCTCAGAACGCTTTAAATGCATCAAAGTGAGTAATGCCTGGTTATTTCTAAGCAGACTGGAAATTGTCTCATCAATAAGCGGCTCAAGTTTCCTGACGGGAATGGGCTGATTATTTTTTACCAGATCATTGATTTCATTAAATGCTTCACATGCCTGCTCTTTGAACTGTATGGCATTATTGAGTTCTTTATTAAGCGGTACTTCTTTTAAAGCATCCGTTTTCAGCTTATCCGTCATCGGATTTTGAAACTCATGACTTTCAGACTGAGCAGCTTCCTGTTCACTTTTGTTTTCAGACAGTATCTGACTCTTATCTAAATCAATTGTCAGCACTTTTACCCCGGACTTTTCGAACAAAATAATATCATTTTCAGATTTAATTGCGCGTCGATGCAGCAGAAAAGGGGACTTAATCCATGAGATATCCATTTTGACAATGAACATACCCACCTGTAATTCATTAATTGATATTTCTTTTAGTGAAGAACTCATTCTATTACATCCAAACTGTATAACTTATAAATCTCTCAAAATACACGACTGAAAATTAATCAGATTTTCTGTACTAATTATAGATGATAAATAAATTATGTGGCTGTAAAAGACAAAAAGCTATAGGGAAAAAGCAAACATT
>DAOVUK010000305.1 GCA_030632625.1 Gammaproteobacteria bacterium | reverse complement strand
TCCCGTCAGCCCGACGGTATGGAAAAAGTATAACTTATTTACGTACAGAATTCAATGAATATTAAAAATATTTTTATGGGGCTGATCCCCGACATGAATGACGGGGTATTTCGCTTCATTTTTTAAGAGATTTTTGGATAAATAACTACTTGTAAAAAATCCAGCAGGGCAAGTCCCTCGTCAGCCGATTAACCTGCCTGTCTCGACTGCGTGCATCCTGCATCAATGATTCAAGAAAAATCCAAAATGCTTTTGAATGATTCATATGCACAGTATGAACCAGTTCATGCAGTAATATGTAATCCAGTAATTCTTTTTCAATAAATAACAGACGATAATTCAGGTTAATGTTTTTTTTTGAAGAACAGCTGCCCCATCGAGTTTTTTGTGCCCGAACAGTCAGGCGATTGTAAGGCAAATTGGCTTCTTTACTCAGCTGATCCAGCCTTTGCTTCAGGTAAAACCGTGCATAATCTTTAAAAAACGTTTCCAGCAGTGCAAAGACTCGTTTTTTATTCCCAAAATCGCCTCTGATTTCTAATTTATAATCATCCAGATAACGTAATGTTAAAGAGCCTTCAGCTTTGGGCAAAAAACAGCCTTCAGTAGCAGATAAAGATCCATAAATAATAGAAAAAACATGACCCAGGGCATGCAGGGTTATTTTTTCGGGTAACGGGCACTGTTCAATAACAGGTCTTAGCTGTTCTCTTGCCTGTAACTTTTCAATAGCTTCACTAAGCCAACGTTGCTTGTCCTTAACAAATTCCGGAATTAATTTTGCAATCCTGCGCTGACTCATAGATTCAGGCACAACAACGACAATGCCTTTTTCCAGTGATATAGTCAAACGCATATATTTGGCTCGACCTGAAACTCGAACAGAATATTGTTTAAGAAGTTGTTCAGAAGATAACAATATGTTTTTAAAACCTTTTCACTAGTCAAAGAAGAAGACCCATTTTTTCATACCAGCAAACAAATAGAATTATACCACTTTAACTGCTAAGCTGAGATTATTCCGATAATTCCCTGAAATCAATGGCTGCATTAAATAAATGGCTGAAGCGACCTCTACTGAGTATATTGAATTAAAACGTTCCGTTGATCTGCTTGAACTAGGGATGTTTGTCTCACGTCTGGATCGCCCCTGGGAAGAGACTGATTTTGTTTATCAGGGATTTCAAATCAATACCCTGGACGAACTGCATGCGCTCAAAGAAGTCTGTGAATACGTTTATGTTCGGGCTGCCAGACAAAAATGGCATATAGAGCAAGACAGTCAGCCTGCTGATCAGCCTGTCTCACAGGAAAAAATCACTTATATCAATAAAATTCCTTTTGATCAGGAATTAATGTATAGCCGTTCAGCCTACAAAGATGCCTGTACCCAGACCAGTGCCATACTTGACAGCATCCGCCTTAGTGGTGAACTTAATATGCAACACGTCAATCAGGTTGTTGATGATTGTGTTGACAGTATTTTACGCAACAGTTCAGCTCTGGTCTGGCTCACTCAAATACGAAATAAAGACAATTATACCGCCGAGCATTCACTGAGAGTCTGCATTTATGCCATTGCTCTGGGCAGAGAACTGGGTTTTCGTGAATTGGAACTGCAAAACATTGGCGTCTGTGGTCTTCTGCATGATGTCGGCAAAGTCCGAATCCCTAAAAATCTCTTAATAAAACAGGACAATCTGAGCGAAGAGGAAATCAACATCATGCAGCAGCACCCGGTTTATGGAAAAAAGCTGCTGATATCTAAAGCCGGTGTTTACCCCGGCGCTATCGATGTGGCCTATTGTCATCATGAACGACTTGATGGCTCTGGTTATCCTCGGGGAATTACCACAGAGCGTATCCCCTATTACGCAAAAATTATTGCTATTATTGATTCCTATGATTCGATGATTTCTGACAAGCCTTACAGCAAGGGAATGACAACATTGGATGCCTGCCGGCATATTTACCAATGCAAAGAGACCCTTTACGACAAAGCCATTCTGGGCCACTTTATCCATTTCATCGGTATCTATGCGCCCGGCAGTCTGGTGGAAATGAATACCGGTGAAGTAGGAATCATTATTGAAACTAATAATGAAAATGGTATCAAACCCAAAATATTATTAGTGCTAGGCTCTGACAAACAAGCAAAAAACCAACGCACTATTGATTTAAAAAAAGGTGATATTACTTTTACAAATATACTCTATACCATTAAAAAATCACTTGCCAGCGGGGCTTATGGTATCCAGATAGAAAACTATCTTGATAAGGGTATCCTCAGCGGATAATCTATTTTTCCAGGTTAAAAACAGCTCCGATAGGCAGATGGTCCGATAACTTACGCCATCGTTTATGTTCAAATGTTAACACCTCTTTGAGGTGGATGCCTCGATAATAGATCCGATCAACTTGTAAAGTGGGTCGCCATACAGGAAAAGTTCGGGCATGCTGACCTGAATAATCCTGGAAGGCTTCTTTGAGTCCTAGATCAATTTTCATATGATCCACAGCACGTTTGCGCCAGTCATTAAAATCACCAGCCATTATAAGCGGCTCATTATCGGGGATTGTCTGTTCAATCGTTTTAGCTATCAGTTCTAATTGCATTTCCCTTTCTACCTCAAACAATCCAAGGTGCACACAAACCAGGTTTAACAGGGTCTTATTCGGCAACATGATCCTGGCATGTAAGTAACTTCGACTGGCAAATTTAGCTTTTGATAGATTTTTATTGTGCCATGAGATAATCGGGTATTTACATAACAGACCATTGCCGTGATGGCCTTTTTTATAAACTGCATTTTTGGCATAGAGGGAAAAAGGCCAGCGATTTTCAGCCAGAAATTCACCTTGCGGCTTTAAAGGCCAGGATTCAATTTTACGACTGCGTTTATGGTGCTCCCCCTGGAGTTCCTGCAAAAAAATAACATCCGGATCAATTTCTTCCAGAGCTTCCCGAATTGCAAACAGAGTAAAACGCCGATTAGCAATGCTAAAACCTTTATGGATATTATAAGTCAGTACTTTAATGCTGTCAGACGCTTTTGTGGTTTTATCTGTCACGTAATTTATGTATCTTGAGTGCTATTTATATTGAAAAGACGGCTCAGTGAAAAGTTCTAACTACACCAGAAACCACGCCCAGTATCTGCACCTCTTCATTTTTAAGAAAAATAGGCTCCATATCCGGATTAGCAGGTTGTAGTCGAATGCCATTTTTTTCGATATAAAACTTCTTTAATGTGACTTGCTCATTATTAATCAAGCAAACAACAGACTGTCCATTTTCGGCGCTTTCCGTTTTTTCAATAATAACCACATCCCCATCCTGAATATTATCATCAATCATAGAATGTCCCCGCACTTTGAGTGCATAGGTATTACGACTCACCATTGTTTTCGGAACTGCGATAGATTCATTATGTTCCACGAGTTCAATGGGCTGACCGGCAGTAATAAACCCCAGCAAAGGCACTTCCACCAGAGTTTCTGAATCAATCCCGTCTAATACCTCCAGTTCCGGAGTCCAGACTGAACGTTTGTTTTTAGGTAACAAATAACTAATTTCTGCCGACATACCACACCTCGCAACATTTTATTATTTTGGACTTCAGGGCAAAGTCATTATCCCCGTGATTAAGGGATATTTTTCCTTAATCAAGGATATACATTTTTTGTACATTATTCAAGCTAATAATACAAAGAGTGGTGCTCAGCACTAAACGCTGAACACCATTATTCGACTGACTCAACACCAAACATGTATTTATACATAACACCATGCATAATTGATGCAAGAGGCAGAACCCAGATTAAGCCTATTAATAAGGGTATAGAAGCAACAATCATTAATAGCCAGAGTAACAAGTACAAAAAGAACACTTTAAACCAATGTTTTGAAATTGCCTTACGGGATGTTTCCATCGCTTCCCAGACGCCCATATCCCGGTCAATCATCAGCGCCATGGCCATCATATAGGCAACTGCCAGATAGATGCCGGGAAGAACCAGCAAGATAAAACCCAGCATGGTAAGCAGGCTCATAACGATGGTAAGAAGGGTCAGAGGGATTATTTTTCCATAGTGACCAAACACTGAAGTGGCATTAATATCGGCATCAACAGAGCGATGAATACCCATTAAAATAATTCCGGCTAATATAGGATAGAGGATTGGTATGGTGACTAAACTTGGGATGATGGCCCAGATCATACCTTCACTCAGACGTCCCTGATTGATCAGTGTCTCAGAATCAGGTGCAGCAAAAGCAAACACAGCATTAACAGCAATGGCGACGATAATGTAAAATAACCAGGCAAGTAACAAAGTACCCTTGGCACCTTTGGTTCTTTGCCATGCTTCCCCGAAAATTTCACCGATAGTAAAGTCATAATCGCCATTAATACCACCCTCAAGCGAACCCTGACCTTCTTTACTGACAATATTTTTTTCCAGAGAGGCTTCCGGTGTCGCATAAGGGTTGCTTTCACCTGAAGCAGAATCCAGCTCTTCTTTACTGATCTTATTTTCCGCTTCAGAATCGTGCATTATTAAGCTGTTTTGCTGACTCGCCAGATATTTTGAAATATAAATACCACAGGCTTGACATTCATCACCTTCAATTTGTTCAGAACCACATTTTGGGCATTTGGGGGTGACAGCTTCAGGATCATGTTGAGCCTCCTCTGCTGGAACAGGGTCAGAAGTGGCATTCTCTATTCCGGCCATTGGCGCCAGTGATAATCCCCCTGCTGATTCAGCAGAAATCTCGTCCAGGTGGACAGTCATACCGCAGGCTTCAAGTGCAGC
>DAOVUK010000285.1 GCA_030632625.1 Gammaproteobacteria bacterium | reverse complement strand
TCCCGTCAGCCCGACGGTATGGAAAAAGTATAACTTATTTACGTACAGAATTCAATGAATATTAAAAATATTTTTATGGGGCTGATCCCCGACATGAATGACGGGGTATTTCGCTTCATTTTTTAAGAGATTTTTGGATAACCACGTTCAACTGCACTTAATGCCGCAAAAGCAAGACAAACATCAGTTGATATTCCAGCAATAACTAAATTTTTTCTACCCGTTGCTGCAACAGCATCGGAAAATTCTTCGCTGTCAAACGCATCAATCTCACCAGTGCGTTGTATGACTTTAGCGTTAGGTAATTCACCAGTGACCTGGGGGATCAGCGGACCATTTGGACCCTCTTCGGCAGAAGTCGTTAATATCACTGGCATATTAAAAATTTTGGCGGTACGAGCCAGTGCGGCGGCATTACGGCGCACCATGTCCTGGTCAAGGTCTTGAACACCTAATAACAACCCTGTTTGATGGTCTACTCAATGATTTAGAAGAAGTTGAGTCATTGGTGACCAGAGAAAACAAAGTGCTTAAAGGTAAACTCAGGGTGGCCGTACCATTATCTTTTGGCCTGGGGCATTTGGGAAAAATTATTTATGGCTTTATAAAAAAACATCCTGAGATCCAGATCGATATTGATTTAAATGATAGAGACATTAATTTAATTGAAGATAATTATGATCTGTCACTGCGCATTGGGGTACTGGAAGACTCACAACTGATTGCAAGGAAATTATTTGAGCTTAAACTCATCCCAGTTGCCAGCCCAAATTTTATAAGAAAATATGGCGTGCCAAAAACACCGCATGAATTAGAAAAACTGCCAATGATAGGTTATATGTTAAGTTCTGATTATCTCAGTTTTTCAAACAAAAAAGGCCATTCTGCCCGTATCAAACCACACATTATCCATTCTTGTAGTAATGGTGATTTTATTGCTGAGATGGTTTCATATGATTTGGGTTTTAGTATATTGCCAAGTTTTATTGTTTATCAATATATTGAAAATAAAAAACTGCAACCTTTGTTAACTGACTACAATTGGGGCAATGAAAATGCTTATGCAGTTTATCCGTCGGCACGATATTTATCTTCACGTGTAAGGACTTTTATTGATTACCTTGTTGAGTATTTTGAAGGTGTACCTTATTGGGATAAATTTTTTGATAGTATTTACACTTAAGTTTAGCGCAACGTACAATGAGCAGTAATTGTAGATTGAGTTTTATACTAAATTGAAATAACTTCTAAGGCATGCTAGCAGAACATCTCATATCAGGTGTTTGTGGATATTAGGTTGTTAGTCCATTTTTACATTTACACGTATATATAATCGAGTTCAACCTTCTTACATTAATGTTTTGTTTGGTCTGTTCTTTTTGTTTGATTAAGTCGTTTTTCTCCAAGCAATTCAAAAATATCATCATCTATTTCTTTAATATGAGCTTCCAACATTCCTTCAATAAACTGTTGTCCATTAATTTCTACTATTCTCGGTTCATCTTCTTTGATAAATATTGCTCCAACAGAGAGAAGAATTTCCTCAGATGGCCAACCTGCCTCAACTGAAATGTTATCGGGTATGCTTAGAATTTCTTGTGAACTGGCAGAACCATAGTTATAGCCTTCAAATTCTTCATGTAACTTAGATGCTTCTTTTTCAGACGAAGCAATAATGAACCAGTCTTCATGGTGATCTTCTGTTGTAACCCAATATAATTTCATGTGTTCCATTTCTACTCCAGAACTATTTACCAAATAAATTCTATATAAATTTCAGTTTTTTCCATCATACACCTAACATTATTTATTTTATTTTAAGTAATCCCACTTACCGGGATCAATTGATTTAAGCCTTGCCCAGCCACCTAAGGGCAAATTACCTGTCTGTTCTTTCCTTCGTCCCCAAGGAAGTAAAGATACATTGCCATCTCTCATAATAATGGGGAGTTTGGCATTAGGGTTAGGGAAAAACACCCTCATTATTTCTTTTTTTATGGTATAGCGAACGCCACCGCACATAGTTGTTTCCTGGTCTATTCTTTTGTGATCAATTGTTTTAAAGCTGTTTGCCTCAGACTGGTATCCTGTTGTCTTATTGCCATAGATAAAGCCTTTCTTGTCCCAACAAACACTGCCAGCTCTTTTGCCCTTGTTAATCCAGTATAGATTAGATTACGGTAGAGCATTTTAAAATGTTGAGTGAGTACGGGGATGATCACAGCCTTAAACTCACTGCCCTGACTTTTGTGGATCGTGATTGCGTAGGCCAGGTCCAGTTCCATGATATCTTCTTTCTTGTAGTTAACTTCCCTGTTATCTGGATAAAAAGAAACAACACAGGTCAACACCTCATTATCAATAGTTATAATTTTTCCAATATCACCATTAAACACATTCAGATCATAATTATTCCGGCGGTGGATCACTCTATCACCTTCCCTGAATATTCTCTCGCCTATTTTTAGCTGACTCTTTCCGTTTAAAGGCGGGTTGGCGACTGCCTGAATGACTTTGTTCAGGTTGGCTGTACCAAGACTACCTCGTGTCATAGGCGTTAAGATCTGGATCTCTGTTTCATGACCATGGTATTTAGGTATCCAGTCCAGGTAGAGTTTGATCACAATATCAATAGCCGACAAACCATAGTGTAGTGAAGACCAGGGATGGATATTCTTTAGTACTGATTTCAATGCATCAACCTGAGCCTCAGTCTTATGTAACTTTTCCAGATCAACATGCCTGAATTTATCGGGTACCACAAATTCAACTTCATAGGCTGACATGATTTCTTCTTCTACCCGAAACTCGAAGGGTGTATCATCCCCTGAAACAATTGTTTCCAGCTCTGCTGTTTTCCAGTCAAAGTGGCGTTTTACTTTAGTTATAAAACTAAGCTGTTCTTTAGTCACTTCATCTGAATCAATAAACAGGCAATCAGCCCCATTCTTCCAAATAGCTGGTTTTTTAAAGGGTGAGTCAATATAAGGCGTTTGACCTTTATTGATCTGATGAGCGTACTTAATGATCTCAAGATAGACTGGCAACCGTTCACCCAGATTCATTTCAATTAATTCAATGATCCCTGTATTAATCTGCTGCTCTGTCAGATAACAATGCCCCTGTTCACGACTGGCTGCAAGAACATGCTTGATTGCAGCAATCATACGTTGCTGACTGTCTTCAGACAGACCAATGCTTAAAGCCACTTTATCAGCAGAGAAGAAACCAATACCATAAAAATCATTTGCCAGGCGGTAAGGATCTTCTGTCACCATTGGGATTGCTTTATCACCGTATTCCTTATAGATCCGCACCGCAAACAAAGTGCTAATACCATGCCCCTGAAGAAACATCATGACATCTCTGATAGCACGGTGTTCAGTCCAGGCTTTCTCAATCATGATAAGCTTCTTTTTGGCTATCCCTGATACCTCAGTCAGCCGGTTAATATCATTCTCAAAAATAGCCAGTGTTTCTTTCTGAAAATAATTAACAATCCTCTTTGCTGTTTTGGGACCCACTCCTTTAATTAAACCAGAACCAAGATATTTCTCAATAGCTGCCGTTGTAGCTGGTTTTTTCTCAATGGCTTCAGTGGCCTTAAACTGGCGGCCATACTTATGGTCAATCGTCCAGGCACCACGAAACTCTATTGTGGCTCCCGCAAATACTTTAGTCTGGTGAACAGTGACCGTTTCCTGCTGCTGGGGTGAATTAAAGGGTTGAACACGCAGGACTGACCAGCCTGTATCAGGATTATGATAGGTGACTCTGTTTACAATGCCGGTCAGTGTTTCACTAATGGTGTTCATATAAGGTCTAAATAGACTATTATTTATTATTATGTCAAGGCTATGAAATTAACAACTGTGTTTCCGGTAAAATAGCTCTGTACTCTGGACTATCTGAAAAATGAGGTCTTGAATTCCCCACATCAGGTAAACCTTTTAGATAAATAAGCTCCGGCTTGAAATTAACATAGGCTTGATGAATATATTCATTCCAGTAGTTATCAGACAGTCCATACTTCATCAGATTTTCCTGTGAAGCAGCTGTAGTCTTAGTTTTCTTTTTGCTGATAGTACGATTCAAATATCCCAACCAGTATTCAGTTTCGGGAGCAATTAAGATATAGGGTGTAGTGAAAACCAGACTATAGTCAAACAGTCCAAAAACAGGTGGTAAAATTCTGGCAAACCACAGCTCACCTTTATATTGTCCTTGATGACCGGCAGGACAAATACAACGAATCACTTCATCTTTGGTCAGTTCCCTTAAGAGAACTTTATCATCCTCATTACCAAGATATTCATAAATACCCATTCGTGAATTTTGCATAAGCTGAAAGACTTCCACCATTTCCTGATGTAATCCTAGCTGTTTGGCCAGATCAATAATCACTGTGGTCAGTGTTTCTTTCTGTAAACCAACAGCCACATCAAACATGAGCCAGCAAGTAAAGTAACTGTCCGTGAGACTGCTCATTGGCGGACCACCGGTTGGCTGATATTCTTCATGGGCTGCATTTATCGTATTAAAGAAACGGTCTAAAGCAGGCTCAGGTATTTCCTGTAGAATTTCAACCAATACTGCCAGAAGATTCTGAGCATGAGTATAAACAGCATGTAAGGGATCTTTGCCCGATTCAATGGATTCTTCTGTTGTATGCACCTCACCAAACAGGGTTTCAAGCTCTTTTCTTTGTTTTCGGTATTCACCAAGGTCAATAATCTTATTTGCCTTTACTTTTTTCAGCTTCTTGGACACTTTAGTCGCTATTTTTCTCATTGACTTTTTGCTCAGTTAAAAACACATAGCAGTTGATCAGAATAATTATCATATAAGTGAAATACTTCCAGTTTCACTGACAGGCTTAGTATGCATAACTTTGAGCCTTTATTCTAATAACGGTATCCACATCAATTTCAAATGGGTTATCTGGCGTTGAAGGAATAACCAGTGTATCTAATTTTAGCGGGATATTGTTTAAATTTTTGTTATAAGCTTCAATCATTAAATACTCAAGGTTCAATACATCCTCAAT
>DAOVUK010000214.1 GCA_030632625.1 Gammaproteobacteria bacterium | reverse complement strand
TGACATAGAGCGGCACAATATATAAGCCGCCGGAAGCACCCAGCAGAACGACATCAAATAACACATGAGCAGTTAAAGGATGTTGAAACATCGCATGCCATGCAGCAAGTTCACCTCCCGGAATTATGTGATTTTTCAGCAGTTGCTCACTGACCCAGTATAAGTCCAGAGCACTAAGACTGATGCCAATTGCACCGATAAGTATCCATTTTATACTTTTACTTAAGGTGATTGATTTTCCGGCGATAATTGACCCGATACCAATACCAATTGAAAACAGAGCCAGTAACAGTGTAATCACCTGTTCTTGAGCTTGCAGAATATTTTGTGTAAATGCAGGTAAGGGCAAAAGTGACAAGATAGTTGCCCCGACAAACCAAAACCATGAAATAGCTAGAATACTGCCAAAAATCAATCGTGACTTAGTCGCTGCTGAAATAATGCTCCAGGTTTCAGAAAAAATATTCCAGTTTATGATTAGCTGCTCATCAACAGATTGAGCCAAGGGTATTTTTCGGCTGCTTAACCAGCCCAGAACAGCAATACTGACAACTAGCACACTGATATAAATGCGGCCAAAATCTTTCTCCATAATTAAAACCCCACCAACAAGTGTGCCGAGTAATATGGCAAGAAAAGTGCCCATTTCAATGACAGCATTGCCTTTCAGCAAGCCTTCTTCTGACAGATGCTGGGGTAATATACTGTATTTAACAGGACCAAACAAAGAGGATTGACAACCCATAAAGAATAAAACAGCTAATAAAAACCAGACGTTTTCAAAATAAAAACCTAAGGCAGCCAAAAGCATTATATTAATTTCACCGATTTTTACATAACGAATTAATTTTGATTTTTCAAATTTATCCGCCAGTTGACCAGCCAGTGCAGAAAACAAAAAGAAAGGTAAAATAAATATACCACCGCATAAAGGAATCAGAAGTTCTACAGAAATAGTGGTGTAGGATGCCGCATTGATAGTGATTAAAATTATCAAGGCATTTTTGTAAACATTATCATTAAACGCACCCAGAAACTGAGTCCAGAACAAGGGGGCAAAAAACTTGCTGGAGAGTAAAGAACTAAAATTCATTGCAATGCCTGCGTGTAAATGGATTTGAATAAATTAACATATTATTAAACATTGTTAAATATATTTGTCATTGACTTGTATATCCTTCAATTGGGATTGATACCTGATAAGTCATATTCCTCTCAAATTCATGAATGAGATAATTAATAAACCTTCCTCTGCCTTAATGCAGAATCGAACTCTTTTACTGGAACTGGTTTACCAAACATATAGCCTTGAAACTGACTGCAATCTTCATTTTTAAGGACTCTCAGCTGTTCTTCTGTTTCTACTCCTTCGGCAATAACATCCAGTTTCAGGCTTTTTGCTATAGCAATGATGGTACGAACAATCGCTCTGTCGTTGCTATCGTCAGCAATATCACGCACAAATGACTGGTCAATTTTAAGTTGATCAAGCGGCAAGCGCTTGAGGTATTGCAATGAAGAGTAGCCAGTTCCAAAATCATCAATCGAAAAATTTAAGCCTCTTTTCTTAAGCCGGGTCATTTTTTCGATAATGTCCTCAAGATTTTCCAACAATATGCTTTCTGTGATTTCAAACTTGAGTTTTTCAGGCTTAATTCCTGAACTGTCAATCAAGGTCAGCACCTCTTCGACAAAGCCGGGCATGCGAATTTGTTTTGCACTGATATTTATTGCCAGAGTCAGATGAGCGGTCTCCGGGTGTTGTGCCCAACTTGCCAGCTGCTGACAGGCAGTGGAGATTATCCAGCGTCCCAGAGGTAAAATCAGCCCCGATTCTTCACAGATTGTGATGAACTTATCAGGCGCGACGATACCACGTTGAGGCGAAATCCAGCGTATTAATGCTTCGCTGCCGATGACACGATTAGAGGAATCTATCTGCGCTTGATAATAAAGTTGAAACTGATCGTTCTCATTAATGGCGTGGCGTAGTTCTGCTTCCAGATGAACTCGTTCCACGATGGTTTTCTGCATATCCGGATCAAAAAAACACAAGCTATTGCCGCCGTTTTTCTTTGCCTGATACATAGCTATGTCAGCCTGTTTCAACAATTCATCAACGTTTCGATGTGTGCTGTCGAATAATATGACACCAATACTTGGGGAAATATTATAGCTGTGAGTGAAAAGCTGAAAAGTCTGGCTAAGAGATGCCAAAATTTTCGTGCCTATTAATTCAACCTGGGTAGCGGTGAGCATAGGATCATCGTCCAGATTTTTCAGTATAATCACAAACTCATCGCCACTATAACGGGATACCGTATCACTCTCTCGTACACAGTCAGTCAACCGCTGTGCTACCTGTTTCAATAGTTCGTCCCCTATAGCATGTCCCAGAGTGTCATTCAGGGCTTTGAATTTATCCAGATCTAAAAACAGCAATGCTGCTCCCTTACCACTATGTGCCATCGATTTGATAGCCTGATCGAACCGGTCTAGCAATAGGCGTCGATTGGGTAGTTGCGTTAGATGATCGTAAAAAGCCAGTTTATTGATCTTGTCTTCCACATTTTTGTGATCAATAGCGATGCTGGCAAGACGGGCAGATTGTTCCATGATTTCTATGTCAGAATCTGTAGGTGAACTGATTTCGTGATGATAGATGGTAAAGGTACCCAGTACAAGTCCTGATGATGAAAAAATAGGCTGTGACCAGCATGAAGTTAATCCTGCACTGGCAGCAAGCGTTTTAAAGTCAGACCAATACGGATGTGTCTGAATGTTTTCGACTACAACACGCTGCCCGGTAAATGCAGTGATTCCACAGGAACACATGGCCAACCCGATTTCAACACCATCAATTGCGGCGTTATAAAAATCGGGCAAACTGGGGGCTACTCCCTGCCCCAGGTGCTTATTGTCTTCATCCACGAGTAGAATACTACAGAGCATTTTAGGCTTGAGTTGTTCTACACCTATCACTATCGCTTCAAGAATGCTATCTAGATTTTCTTTTTTGGCCAGTAACTCTAACACATGATTGCGAAATTTTTCATAAGACTCATATTGTTCACGCTCAGATATTTGCCTATTTAATAGTTGGTTCTGAGCATTGAGATCATTCAGCTGAGTTAGAATATGCGCCTGCATTTTGCCGATGCTGCGGGCCAGTAAACCAAGTTCATCTTGGCTCTTGACGAGCACTGGAGTGAGTTGTTGATTAGCAGCAAATTGTTGCACTGAGCTGACTAATTGAGTCAGCGGGAGGACAAATATTTTGGCCAGAAGCACCGATAGAATAATAGCAAGAAGACTAAAAAATAAGACAATCAGTCTGCCATTTGAATACACAATTTCGGTTTCAGCCAACACAAAATCAAGTGGCGCTGTCAGGCCGAAAATAACGAATCGTTTATCCTTCTCATCACCAAAAAAGATACGCGTAAAACCACCGATGACTTTATCATTAAAATCGAGGTCTACACCCTGCACTGAAACCATTTCAGACTGTTTGTCAATAATTCTAGTGGTGGCTTTGAAGTTATCCTGAACATGAAGATTTCGACCAAAATTAAAACCAAAAGTCTTTGATTGATTGGGATGGATAAGATAATCACCCTCCTGATTGGTTAGATAGAGTCGGTATTCATAGGCTAAGTCAGATTTAAGTATGCCAAACATGAAATTTAAATCGACATTAATAACGATCACACCTAAAGTGATACCATTTTTTATAATTATCGGAGTTGCCACTTGCAGTGTCGGCTGGCCGTAACCAGCATGTGTTCCCTTTTCACGATTAAGGAAGATTTTTGAAAAGTAAGATTGCCCTTTTTTCAGCTTGAGTGTTTCGTAGACATAAGGGTAATGATGTTTTTCCTGCAAATTCCTTCCCTCTATGATGGCAAGGTTGTCGCCGTCACGATCGACCCGAACGAGTTCAATTCCATAATTTTTTGCGCTGATGAGCCGAATTTGAAAATATTCAGGATGCACTGAAAGTAAACTTCTGAACTGATCTGAAAGTGTCTTTCTTAATAAACTTGAATCCTGTCCGTTACCAGCTGCCATTTGCACCAGACTTGTCTGAGCAAAAAAGCGTGCATCATTGGCCACTTTTTGTCCCATAATTGAAAATCGCTGACCAATCACCAGGGTTGAATTGATCATGCTTTGCGTGGCTTTTTTAGACAGGATATCGCGTGTGGTATTGAAGATATAGTAGCCGGTTAGACCGCTGGCAAAAACCCCAAATACGGCTAGCAAAAGTCCCAGCTTGAGATTAATACCGAATTTGATGTGCTCACTCTGTTTCTGCGAGTGTTGAATCTTCACTAAAATTTATCCATCACTTCACCGGATATAATTTTGTCCCATAATACTTTACGTTTTGCACTATTTTTAACCTGCTGCAGCCATATAAGTTTATCGGTTTGAAGCAAATTAGTTGGATCTTCCAGGGTATTAGGCAAGCCCTGTCGTTGCGTTAATGCATGGCTTACCGGTTCTTCCAGCATATAATTTATCCAAGCTTCAGCTAAATTTTTATTTTCAGCAAAGCGTGTTACCGACCAGCAATCAAGCCAGGCCAAGGCGCCTTCCCGTGGAATGACATAAGCAATATCCGCACCAGCGTCTTGCAACTGGGTTACTTGTTGTAAACCATAGTTGGCAAATAGTAGTGCTATGTTATTTTGCATGAAAAGCGAGGTAGCATCTTGCGGTTTTTCATAGTAGGTCAAAACATTTCTGCGCAATGATATAAGGTGTTGACTAACCCGATTAAAGTCAGCATCAGGAATCTGGAATGGATTTTCCATGCCCAGCACCAGTGCAGACAGTGAAAAGTTATGCTCGCTGCCTGCATACATTAAAACCCGTCCCTGAAAACGTTTATCCCACATCAGAGAAAATGAATCAGGAGGGATCGGAAATACTTTGCGATCATAGATCATTCCCATTGCCGAGTAAGTATAGGGAATGGCATATACCTTGCCATTGCGAGTGAGACCCGGAATGGCAGAGAGATTACGAAAACGCGGCATCTGTCTGGCCGTATTGGGAATATTAGAAAGTGTCAGTGGAATGCTGATATTATGCTCAATGTAACGCTGTAACTGGGCGGTATTAACTGCAAACACGTCAAATTTAGTGCCATTGTCCTCAGTGAGGCGATTCCACATAGCATCGTCAGTATCTATTGTGGTGACTTCAACATTGACGTTGAAACGTTTCTCAAAGATCTGCACCAGATCAGCATCGGCATAACCAGGCCATGCCAGAACATTGAGTGTTTCGCCGCCAAGAACAAAAGGAGAATTCAATACTAACAGTATGAATATAAGTAGAAAACGTAGGAATTTAAACTTCTGACACATGTATTATTAAATTTCTTCTGCCACCATTGTAATTGCACCGCAGGGACATTCCGCTTCACACATACCGCAGCCCTTACAATAATCATATTTAAACTCAAAGCCTTTACCGGCACCGAGTTTTGTGATTGCATTATCGGGACAAATACCATAGCAATTATCACATTCAAAACAATTGCCACAAGACATACAGCGCCTTGCTTCATATTTTGCATGCTCCTGATCTAAATCCCCCACCACTTCAGCAAAGCCGTTTTTCCGTCTTACGGCATCAAGATATGGCTGAATTGTTCTGGGTGCATCCGAATAATACCAGGGCTCCATTTTATCAAAGGTGGCAACTTCATTTTGCGGCGCCGGCTGATAGACCTGACCATTCAGCCAGGCATTGATTGCACGAGCCACTTTTTTTCCATGTCCCAAAGCTGTGGTGACCGAACGTTGCGAGGGTACCGCATCACCGATTGCAAAAATACCCTCTTGCCCGGTCTGCATAATTTTGTCGATTTGAATGGAATGGTTTTTAATTTCAATTTGAGCTGTGTTTTCAAAAAGCTGCGGCTCAATAACCTGACCAATTGCCAGAACAACAATATCCGCCTCTATTGATTCAAACTCCCCTGTTTCCACCACAAAAGATTTTCCTGAATGATGCTCTTCACTGGTTTTGAGCAATTCCAGTGTAATCTGATTACCATTTATGGCTTTTATTGCTCGAGAATAAATAACCTC
Source organism: Gammaproteobacteria bacterium (assembly GCA_030632625.1). GTDB lineage: Bacteria > Pseudomonadota > Gammaproteobacteria > GRL18 > GRL18 > GRL18. The sequence continues at coordinate 100 of DAOVUK010000214.1, read as the reverse complement.
AGCACCTTCATCAATTGTTTCTTTAATTTCAAAGGGGTGTGCTGCCAGATTATCAATTTCCTGACGACTGATAACAGTCACATCCTGAGCACCCATGCGT
>DAOVUK010000277.1 GCA_030632625.1 Gammaproteobacteria bacterium | reverse complement strand
GAATTGAAAAATGGAGTTTTTAAACTTACGAATTTGATGTAGTACGGTTTTTTTTGTAATATTAGACAAGGTTAAGCTCTTTATCAGATTAATTTTACGTGGTAATTCAATTATATCTGATTACAAAGGAGAGCTTAACCTTCATAAAATACTTTATCTGATTGAAATATATAAATAATGCTCTGTTAAGTAAGCAGTATTAGGGTCAGAGAAGAATATGATTGAAACAGCGTCTCTCACCCCAGTAATTTTTATCGAATACGATTAAAGTTAGTATAGTTATACTTACGTCATTCTGCCTCTTCAGAATTTGACAGACTTCGTATTTTTGGGATCTGCAAACACCTTTTTGTTCTATTAAAGTGCCACCCAAAAGCAAATGTTTGCAGATTAAGACAATTCGAAGAATTTGAACCACCATTTGAGGTATAAAAAAGAGCTAGAAGTAGCACTAGATCAACGGGCAGAAACCGACCCAGAGTGTGTGAAAAACTCAAGATTTATAAACTTGGTGGAAAAACAAGGCGGTTTTATTATCAAAATCTCATCAAAAGTGGTGTCGACCAAATAAGGTGAACTCCATTCTTATGCTTAATTGTAGAGGCATCCCTTTCGCTCCCAAAATTTTAGAGTTTTCACACACTCTGGACCCTTTGCAGACCTTCATTTCAGTTAACAATAAAATTTAAAAATGATTCCTACCCAAATTATTAAACAACTCATCCAAAGAGATATCTTATTAATCCAACACATGGAAGTTCCTACTTAGATGCCGATAAATAGAAAACTTTTTCAGGATTGACTAAATAATATTGGTCTGGTTCTTGGGGTCCCTCATAGTTTCATAGACCAAAATTATAAAGTTTAAAACCCCGCATAAAATGTGGTTTTCTGCAAAATATGTAAGAAATAGTTGCAGCGTTTTTTTAAAGCATGCATTCAGATTCTCTTGTAACATTTATTTTATTTTATAAAAAAAACAGGGTGTTACTAGCTCCTATTTGGGATGGCATGATCAATGCTTTAACGATAATAGCTATAAAATAGACGTAGTTCACAATCTAGAGTTTCTATGCGTGCTATCTTGATTCTAAACTATAGGATTAAATTTATAGTTGATAACTATCACCTTATGTAAGGTGGTTTTCTAACTGAATTAAAGGTAATAAAAATGAAGAAATCTAATTTATTGCGTCCACTTTATATAAGTATTTTTATGATGCTGTTTGCCACTCCTGCTATGGCGGCAGACTTGATCGGCGATACAATAGGTGGTCAACTTGATTGGAATAACCTAGGTTATAATGGATTCAATGCGGATATATATGATAGCACCCCAACTATTGCCACTGTTGTTGATCCTGGTGTGGAATTTTCTTATCTCACAACAAATGTAACTTATTCAGCGGATTTTGACGCAAATACCTTAACAATTGCGTACACGAGTCTTCTTAATAAACCAAATCAAATTACTAGGCTTAACTTTCATTTCACCGATTTAAACTACGGTGGTGACATCGTTGGCGTTGAGATCATTAGCAATGACTTCAAACAAAAAAATGAGCTTAACATTTCATTTGGACCTAATAGTGTTCATGTCGATATGCCCCCGATGAACATTCGTAAAATCTTAACTGCTGAATTAAAACTTTTGATTGTTACATCACCTTCAGCCAATTGTGATTTGATAGATCCAGCCACTGTTTTTGAGCGTCTTTCTCAAATCACAGATCCAGAGTATATATGCTACTCCGATGGAACCGAATACTTCCAATACATTTCTCGCACAGCAGTTGATGAATCTGTTGAAACAGAGATTGGCCTTGAAGATCAATTCGATGGTACTTGGTATGGCTATGTGTTCGAATATAAGCCTGAAACTCCAGGCGCGTTAATAGAACGGTATCGCTATGATCTGACGTTAGATCAGGTACAGGAATGTCATGCAGCGTTTGAGTCGACATTTACTCCCTGTCAATAAACACATTCAGACTCTATCTTCGGGTGCTTCCACCTTCGGAGACACCCGTTTTTTTGCCATGTTTGATGGGCCTGTACATGACGAATTACTAATTACCCGATAATTTTCCCTAAACGAGCAGTCTTGGGTAGTGGCTCAGTTTGAATAACCTTCAATTTCACGTGCTTGAGCCGTAGGTATAAAGCCCCAAGTAGACGGATTTTTTTGCATCCTATTGCAAAAGGGGGGCAAGTCTGTACTTATACTATTAAATGGTTTGTCTTTCCCTATGTCACGAACACTTTGTATAAGGGTATAGTAGGGGCAGACCTGGATTTGCTTGCAACTGGTAGCTTTCCGGTTATGGCTGTAAATGAATGACTGCTTCTGGCTGACTGCTGGCCTTCATGCTCCCTATCAAACTAAGTTTTCTACACTGATTGACAAAGATAGCCTAAAACAATTACTGGATTATGCATGTAAGTTACAGCTACAGGAGCCCCAAAAAAGAGATGAATTTAGTACTTTAGTACAATATACAGTCAAAAAAAGGATGATAGTCTTAACAGCAATTGTTTTGAATCTTCAAATTAATAAGAAATGGAAAATTAATTTACCCAGCATTGTTTATGGAATGAAATGTACAAAAAAGAGGGCTGGAATATTTCTTATGCTTAGCTCTCCGTTTTTTTGTGTTCTCAGCGAGAATTGCTGATTGATGTCAATGACTATAGATTTGATGCAAAGACGTATGTAAATATTAGAAGATTTGTGTCGTGGTGAAACAGCAATTCTTAAAACCTTACCTATAGTCATACAGAAATAAAAGAAACAATAAGTAAATGGCTCAAATAGTCTGAACTGACTGAGCCTGATTTTTTATAACAATATATGGAGTAGTGCGCGATGAAAATATGTTTAAAACAATTTTCCTCAATGTTAATTGGCGCTGTTATATGTGTGACATCAATTACGGTCGCAACAGCAACGGGGAATAACGGGAATAAAGGACGTGCCATTGCATTGTCCAGGGTTCCGATCTCATTATTCAGTAACCAGGCTTCACCTCAAACACCACGAAAATACGGTATTTCTTCGATTCGAGGTGACCTTAATATACAAGGGTTGGCTTTAGGGGTGCCCGTACTTAGCATAGATTTGCCAAACGGTAAAATCATCAACCTTGAAAATAAGGATATTGATCGTCGTGGTGCTGGAGATATTGCCTGGCGTGGTATGGTTGTCGGAAACGATGATAGCGATGTCAGCTTAACGCTTAAAAATGGTCTAGTATTTGGTCGCTTACGAGACGGTGATGATACTTTTGAATTCAGTTCTGACATAGATGGTACACTGACTATTGAACAGATTGATACTTCTGCAATGCCGGCCTGTGATACTAATGGAACACACATCAACAGTGCGGGTGATGCGGTAGCAGCAAGCGAGGGAGCTATTCCTGCCAGTGAAGGCGATGCCGGTGTCCTGATCGACTTGTTGGTCGTCTATTCTACCGATGCGCTTGCTGATGCAGGCAGTGTTGCCCAGATTGAAACCATGGCCCAGGCCGCTGTCGATGCGGCCAATGCTGCTTTTGTGAACAGCAACATGACAGCCCGCTACCGGCTGGTGCATACAGCAGCAGTAAATCACACAACCATCGGCAACACGAGCGATGATCTAGATTGGGTCACCAATGACTCTGGTGTTGCAGCACTGCGTGATCAGTACGGTGCAGATATGGTCACGATTCTTGTCGATACCCCAAATTCCTGTGGTACGGCCTGGATACAGCGTAGTCCTGGGCCTGGATTTGAGGATGCTGCATTTGCCGCAACCGATGTTGACTGTGCTGTAGGTAACCTGACCTTTGCCCATGAGCATGGCCATAATATGGGATTTGAGCACAACAGCGAAGATTCCAGTGCCACGACGTCAGACGCTTCATATCCATGGTCTTTTGGACAACATGTTGATGGCTCATATCGAACGGTTATGTCCTATGGTGAAAGTGTACGCGTTACCCAATTTTCCAATCCAGATATTCTGTATTACGGTGTAGCAACCGGACTGGTTGACGTACGTGACAATGCACGTACTGGTGATTCGACCGCACCTATTGTTCAGGATTTCAGAGCGACAGTTGTTCCAACAGTGAATCCGGTGACATTCGCTGCCATTGGCGACCATGGTGATGGTTCTATTGAAGAAGGCAGTGTTGCCAGTTTGATCGATGGCTGGGATGCTGATTTTGTCATTGGCGCGGGTGATAATCGATACGGATCAATTAGCTATGATACTGCCGTTGGGCAGTTTTTCTGTAATTACATGACAGATGTTACTGCTGGCAGTAATTGCAGTGGGGGCGATGGTCCTACAAATACAAACGCATTCTTTCCTGCCCCAGGTAATCATGATTACACTGATGGCGGCGGCATCAATGAATACCTGAGTTATTTCAATCTACCGGGTGCAGGTGTTGAGACCAGCGGAACTTCAGGTAACGAGCGTTACTATGATTTTGTTCAGGGTCCTGTCCATGTCTTTGCCATCGATAGTCAGGCTGCACGCGACAGTTCTACAGAGATGAATGCGCAGAAGGCCTGGTTACAGCAGGCCATGGCTGCATCCACAGCGTCATGGCAGGTTGTTCTTGTTCATCATGCTCCTTATTCATCCGCCAACCATGGTTCATATCCAGAAATGCAATGGCCTTATGCAGCATGGGGTGCAGATGCCGTCATTGCTGGGCATGACCATGTGTATGAACGATTGTCAGCAGATGGTATCCCTTATTTTGTGAACGGTCTGGGTGGCCGTAGTCTTTATAATTTCAATTCACCTTTGGCAAATAGTCTGGTTCGTTACAACGGATACTATGGTGCCATGCGTATCACTGCCAATGATACTGAGATTACTTTTGAATTCTTGAATACCTTAGGAACCATTATTGACAGCTATACCGTTAACGCGGGTGAGGCCACTGATGGAATTATAAACAAGCGTATTGCCACGGGTAATGATGATGTTGAAGAGCGAGCCAGTGATGGTGTCGTTGATTTTAATAGCTCTGATATGGAACTGGGTGATGACCCTGAGTTTAATGGAGAGCAGACGGTTGGACTGCGATTCCAGAACCTGAATATCCCACAGGGTGCAACCATTGATGTTGCTTATCTGGAATTCGTTGTTGACGAAACGGACCTTGGTGAGGCGACAGATGTTGAGATACGTGCGCAGGCAACAGATAGCGCCGCGGCATTT
>DAOVUK010000351.1 GCA_030632625.1 Gammaproteobacteria bacterium | reverse complement strand
CATTTGGGACAATGCGATCAATAACATCAATAAGACAGATGCGGCGACAAAAAGCAGCAACAACCAGCAGGTGATCCGGCCGGGTAATTTGCATTTGACTGAGAAGATCTTCAATTTCTACCATAGCTTCCTCTTGCAAGATTCTACTTGAGCAGTTCAAATGTTGCCGGTGACACACGGCGTACAAGCATTCCCTGGTTTGCTTTTTTGGCCAAAGCACTTGAAAGAGAATCCCGGTCGGTTACACGACCATAGCGATTCATAAGAAGCTCAACCAGCTCATCCACATGCACAGGGTGTTGTTCGTCTGTAAGTAATTCAACACTCAGATCGACAAGCGACTTACGTTTCCTTCCACGTCGCTGCATCACGTCAACCGTAACCTCCTCCTTGTTGAGCATTTTTCGAATACTCCTTAGTTGGAGCTCTAACAGAGTTTCCATAGTCTCAAGAATCAGATTACGTTGTTTGTTGTCCATGCGGCACCTTTTGATTGACGTCGGTATTTATATATTCTACATTGATACTACATACGTTAAAGAAAAAACACAACGCTATTTTTTTAAAATATTCGAAAAAAAAGGAGATAAAATTAAACTGCCCGGTAATAACAGCCTAAAGGGAGGGTGTGAGTGGGATTAATACTGACACTCCAACAGTAAATACGCGTAACCGGTTGAGTTACTGTTGAAATAAATTGCAGTCATGCCGTGAGTGAGGGTGGGGAAAGTGCGTTAAGGCTGCGGATTCCAGCGATTATTACATTGTTCTGAAAATAAAAGTTACAGCCTGTTGCCTGTGGGCCATTGATACAAAGAAGGCCAAAGTTGGGAGTTTTGATTTTGAATATGGGAACAGGGATTGGGGCTATCCCATGTCAACGGTTGATGCACGGGTATTGCCGGTACGGAATATAAAGTAAAGGGTAGTTGTTCAAATTTGACATTCTCAATCCCCTTCTACATTCCATAGCTATTCAAACAAAGAAGTAAAATACTATAGCTCACTGCAGAAAAACTGGTTGCCATCATTACAATGGTTCCTGCCAGGTCTCCATCAGCCCCCATCTGACAAGCCATGATATAGGTGGCGACTGCTGTTGGAGCGCCTGCCATAAGTAAACCAATGGCGAAATCCAGGCCTGAGACATTCAATAATATCATCAATACGCAAGTAATCAGTGGCAAAAAAAGCAGTTTCATTGCAGTGGCAAGTGCAGCTTTTCCAATATCACCCTTCAAATTTGCCAGTGAGAAACTGCCACCAATGGAGATGAGTGCAAGGGGTAAAGTCATTCCTGTTGCAATGTTAAGGGTACGATCAAGAATTATTGGCATGGGCAGTTTAAAAAAACTCCACAAGAGCCCCGCAAGCGAAGCCAAAATCAGCGGATTACTAATGAGCTGTTTTATGATTTCTCTAAAACTGGCTTGCTGTTGCTGCTGAGGCAAGAGTAATGCAAAAATTGCAAAGAAGTTCAACACAGGAACCAGAAAGCCCAATAAAATACCAGCTCTGGTCAGGCCAATATCACCATAAGCATTAAACACAATCGCCAGGCCGATATACGCCAGATTCCCTCTGAATGATCCCTGGCAAAAAGAACCATGGACTGGAGCTGGAAATGAACGCCATTTTCCGTACAGGTAGCTAATAGCAAAGCAACAGGCAACCCCGGCACTAGTGGCTATTACCAGCCTGAAGTTAAAGCTGGTAGAAAAATCCGCACCTGCTATTTTATAAATAAGTAACAGAGGCAGGCAGACATAATAGACCAGCTTATTGACTTCGGAAAAGAAATTTCCACCCACCAGCCCCATCCTGCGAATCGTATAGCCAAGTCCAATAACAAGAAATACTGGAAGAACAATTTCGATAACATTTAACATGCTCTCATTTCTACTTGAGAGTTCATGCTTATGCCATAATTAAAGGTAAACTACATTGCTGCCTTAGGAGGCGGTGTGAAAAACTGGATAAATCGTTAAGGTGAGGGCAATAATAAAAAAAGAAACGTGTGTTCGGGTGATTAGTCGTCATTGTTTTTTTAATGCACCCAGTCACTTTCGTAGCCTTCGGTGAAGGGAATACACTCTCCATCTGTCATTAATACTTCAATCGAAACGGGTACTCCTGTAGCATCAAATATTACCCGACCAATGTTACAACCGTTAACCAACCGTTGGTGGCGGTAACGTTGTTTGTGTTCACCTGGCCTACGGGGGCGAATCCGCATATGTCGCCTTCGGGTGAACCAGTTTAACGGCGAATGAGCAGAAAATAACAGACGGTTTAAGCGATCAAACACACGCAGCAGTGATTCGGGGAAGGTGTTTTTGACCCCTGAACTGCATATTTGCCAGATATGCGGGCTGTCTTCATGATGTTTCAGTCGCACATCATAGACAAAAGAATAATGGACATCACCTGAGAGAATTACAAAATGCTGTGGTGTCTGTTTATGGCAGAAGATATTTAAAATTACATTAGCAGCACCCGGATGTGCCATCCAGTTTTCAGCATCAACTGTTAAAGCATGCCCAAACCAGGTAAATACTCGCTGGATCACCTCAATGAGTTTGACACCGAAAATGGGGGAACCTGACAGCAAAATAACGGACTTCTCATTCAGAAGCTGGCCCTGCAGTTCAGATAATGCCTCCCAGTTCATTAATCCGGAAGGGTGGCCGGCATCCTGTTCTGAACGCCATCGGCGGGTACGTGTATCCAGCACCACCAGTTTTGGTTGCGTTTCCAATGTGTAATGCCAGCCTTCAAAGGCCAGGAGTTCTGTGATTACGGTATCATGGAGCTCGTCAGTATAGTGTGATGGATTGCTGAGTTGTTTCAGGCTTTCAAGTAATGAGTCTGGCAGCACATCGGGAGTGTTTCCCCATGCCTGAAATAAACTGTAGGCTATCAATGCGTTGCCAATGATCCGTTTGGAAAAAGGATGCCCATAGGCACTTTCTTCCCATCCGCGGGTCAGGTTCCAGTCATCGGTAACATCATGGTCATCGAACATCATATACACAGGGACATGAGCCAGGGCGCGCTGCACTTTGTCAAGATCCTTGCTGAATAAAGTAATTGCTTCCAGTTCAGTTTGATAACGTTGATGCAATGTATCCGGCAAAGGAGGCGCAGATAAATCAACATATTTCCATAAAGCAGGAGACCAGATCAGCAAATACATAGCAGTAACTTCTGCAAATGTAATGAGATGATTATCGGCGTTTGCTGAACTGAAAATAGGTTTACGCACACCACCAAAAAAGATATCACGTAAAGTAGCATTTGCTTTGGTATCAGGGAGCAGGTGACTACGACCGTAAAAGTTGTATTCATTTTTGTATAAGGCTTGACTATCGGCGACTACGGCTCCTTTTAAGTTTTCATCATGCAAGCCCAGTTTTACAATAATCTGTTGAATCGCACTGAGCATAGGGCCTGCTACATCATCGGCGTAAATTTGATCGCCTGTTAATACGAGCAGTGCAGGTTGGGCAGAGAGCGGGGCATTGTGGGCACGTGCCTTTTCAAGTAACTGATCCACGACCAGAAGACCATCGGCACCTTCTCCACCCTCATGATGTGGATTTCGACAGGAACCATGCAATAGCTGGTCAATGCGTGATTTGATAACAAAATAGGGGAGTGATAAAACAACGAAAAATACGCTTAGTTTTAGTGTCTGTTTTGATTTTTTCGTGCCATGACCAGTTTGCAAGCCTACATCATAGCTGATCCATTCATCAACGGGAAAGGGATGTTCCGGTTGGAGCTGCAGCAAATGAATATGAGCGTGTTCACCAATTTGTACATGGTGTTTGTGGTCCGGTTTCCAGGTGTGCTGTGCAATACACGTCTCACCTTGAAAACAACGCAAATTTATTTCAACAGGCTCGGAACAGACCAGCCACAGCGTTAATTGCCTGTTGCTGACATGACGTACAATGGGGCCGACAAGGAGAATGGGAAGTGGGTTGTTTTCTTGCATAACTGTAAACAGCAGTTTTCTATCTGAGAAATTTCAGTGTTTTTATTAATGAGTCTATCGAACGAAAATGGAGCACGGAGTCAACGCTTACCTGCTAATAAACAGTTACATTCCGAGGTCAATTAAACTTTTGGGGAGGCATCTGAGTAAGTATTTTTTTACTATCATTTCTACGTACTAAATACGTACTAAATACGTAGTAATGATAGTAAATATACCTGAACATTGTAAATGTTCGGGTTGAAGGAAAATTAGGGCCGCAATCCGTCAATTGTAAAT
>DAOVUK010000496.1 GCA_030632625.1 Gammaproteobacteria bacterium | reverse complement strand
TGGCGATCACAATAGCGGATTTTTACAAAGTCAGCCGGATTATGAACGCCATATTGAAAACTTTATCCTGAGTCTGAAATAACTTTTTTACTCACAACTAAAAAGTTTAATCCTGCGGTATTGTACGCCTTCGGCAGTATCGACTGATTCAACTAAAACAAAATCCGTTATATGCCATATGATTGCTGATATGGATGGTTCTTTAACAGGAGAAGATTTTCTGGCAAGAGTGAGATGCGGTATATACCTTTGTTGCTTAATAGCGATCTCACACTGTTCTGCTGCGCGTGAGAGCTGTTCATATAAGTCTGCGAGTGCTGCAGGTATTGTTTTCAGCCCTAACCAGACGACCTTGCTATTATTAAAATAGCCGGTGTGATCCAGACAAATCTCAAACTTCGGGCAAATTATCTGCCCGGCCTGTCGGATGATATTTTGCTGTTGATTAATCGTCAGCTTACCTAAAAAAAGTAAGGTGATATGCAGTTTTGACTGGTCAGTTATTTGACCGGACAAGTCAAAATTTAAACCACAGTTTAAAATACTTTCCCGGATTGATTTATCAGGCCATAAGGCGAAAAAAAATCGGCTCATTTTATTACTCCGCTAAGGGCTTTCCAGGGAACTGGTTTGCGTTTGCTTAATGGATTGCTGGTGCAATAGGGTAAAAAATTATAATCGATGAAACGGTAGGGCAGGTTTTCATCCCGGCCCTGTGGAATACCCAGTCGGGTTGTTTGCACAATTTTCTCAGGCTGCTGTTTAACATCGTCAAAATAAAAGTATTTGCAGTTAAATTGCTGTTGATCCCAGTCTTTGACCGTGAGAGCAAGTGAGCGGCATAATAAGGTCTGACCATTACAGAGTTTTGTAACAGGACGAATCAGACCTGAAGGCAATGGATTTAATTGCTGCATTTTTTTAATGGCATCAGGATGCGTGAGTTGATCTTCATAGGGAAATGCTGATTTTATTAATACCGCATTACCTTTGCCCCGACAGCTGATATTGAGTGAATCATTGCCTCTGGCATAATACATATAAATGGTACCGGGTGACATAAAAAGTGCTTTGCGTTTTTCTGTGAATCCCAGCGATGCATGACTGCCTTTTTCATCCTGATAGTAGGCTTCAGTTTCGATGATTTTGGCAGACAGCCAATATTGCCCGTATTTTCGCCGGATTACCTTACCCAGTAATTGTTTTGCGAGCCTGCAGGCATCCTGATTAAAAAAAGAAACGGGTAGAATTGCCATTAATCCGGGTATTTATCAGTGCTTGATAAGATCATAATTTTTATCTGTGAATTCATTTGCTAAAATTTCATTGCTTGTTTTGTCTGGTGATATCTTTGCTTGAGCAGGGGGTAATGACTATAAATGATATTTTCACTAAATTCAGGTATGATATTTTAGGTATTATTGGATATATATGCTAGTGTTAGTAAAGAATAGCTGATAAATATATTTTTATAATAAACAAAAAAAAGTTCTATAAGATTGCTTTAACATGATAATTATTCTCAAATTATTTTATCTTTATGACAGGGATAGTTGTTAATATTCATAGATGATGATGGGGGAGGGAAGAGGACGAATGAGTTCAATTCGTATATTTATTGCTGAAGATCATGCAATACTCAGAGAAGGTCTGCGTGCCTTGCTGGAGTCAAATCCGGATATAGACATAGTCGGTGAAGCAGAAGATGGTCAGGAGGCGGTGCAGAAAATCTGCAAAATCAAGCCTCAGCTTGTGCTGATGGATTTATCCATGCCGCATATGAATGGCACAGAAGCCATTGCTATGATCAAGCGGCGTGAGCCGGATATAAAAATTATTGCCTTAACCGTACATAAATCTCATGAATATGTCAGAGCAACCCTGGATGCAAAAGCGGATGGTTATGTGCTCAAAGATGACACCCATCTGCAATTGCTCACAGCGATTAAGCATGTAATCAAGGGCAATATTTATCTTAGCCCAGGGATAACCCAAAGGGTTGTAAGTGGTTTTCTTGATAAGGATGCTGCCCCGGCTGATTTTTCCAGATCACACTCCTGGAACACGCTGACAGAAAGAGAGCGGCAAGTGATAAAATTAATTGCTGAAGGATCTAGAAACAGGGACATTGCAGAGAGTTTATCTGTGAGTATAAAAACTGTTGAAAAACATCGTTCTAATCTGATGAAAAAACTCGATTTGCATAATGCCTCATCACTTACTACATACGCGATAGAGAATAATATGATGGGCTGACAGTATGATTTGGTGGATGGGCATTAATTAGTGTCCATCCGTTAATAAGGCGAATGAATTCGCCCCTACACTTGTGAATTCATAAACTATTGAATAGCTTTGTATTTTCTCTGTAGGGGCGAATTCATTCGCCTAAAACTGTTAATTAACGGAGGACACTAATTAAGCTGTTACTCTCTGTATCATTGATAAAATATCGGCATAATATTTAGGAAACACAGTTGTTTAAGAACTTTCTCCTTATTTTCAATAGGCTAAAATATAAGCTTGTTTTTGCAGTTTCCTCG
>DAOVUK010000075.1 GCA_030632625.1 Gammaproteobacteria bacterium | reverse complement strand
TGCTGATCCCAGAATTGGGTTGAGCTATTAATTCTATTAAGTAATATCATTGCTGTTTGTGCTGATGAATCAACTTGTTGCAAAAACCAGATGATCCAACGAGTGATATCCAGGTTGCCTCTTTGAGTTACTTCCAGCACTTCATAATACTCATTTCGATTGGCTTCTATTTGAGATGAGATGGAATACAATCGCAGTGGTAGAGCCTCAGTTTGAGCCAGGCAATATTCAGCAATAATCCGCGAGAAACGACCATTAGCATCATCAAAAGGATGAATGGTAACAAACCATAATTTTGCAATAGCAGCCCTGACATAACCTGATTCAGCCGGTTTATCTTCTCGTCTCTGATTAAGCCAGGTAAAAAATTCGGTCATTTGCTTTTTAACACACTCTTTTACCACCGCTTTTTCACAAGGGGCAATGAAGTGTGTAGTTTGTTTTCCAAAGCGACCCGATACCACTGACATACTTTCATTTCTATAATCACCAATGATCATGTCATATAAAACAGGGTGATCAATGAACATCATACTATGCCATTTTAAAAGCTGCTTTTCTGTTAGTGGAGTTTCTATGCTTCTTATGGATTCAAGTAGGATATCAAGATAAGCTTCATCAGATTTCGAAGCTCGTTTTTGCGGATTATTCTTGCCCTTTCCCTTATCCTTCCTCAGCCCTAGTTTATTAGCAATACTGGAGCGAACTGATTCCCGATTTAAAATCTCACCCTCGATTTTGGCACTGGCAAGCGCTTCATCCAATAGTACTTCTGATTCCAGTTGCAGTTGTTTATCCTGAGATAAGTTTTTTGCCAGGGCGCACAAAGGTGAAACGCTTCGTACAGTTTGTTCCAGAACAGGTAAAACTGCCTGAGCGTCGTATTGAAAATCTGGCCAGTTGTTATATTGCCATATCCATTGAGAGTTTAATTTTGAAACCAAAATCGTTCACCAATCAGATATTTAGTGGGTAATGATATGAATACATGCATTAATCGTATCATAAAATGAAATGATTAAGAATAAAAATAAATATCCAAATATTAAGAATTGTTCATTATCAGCGTAATGACCCCACTGAACAGGAATTGATATAATTTGACTAAAACAGAGCAAGCCTGTTTATTGAAAATATTTTTAAAATTTGCCTGTCTTTTATTACTACGGTAACTATTGATTTTCTTCCGTTATGCTTTTATAACCCACGACCCATATGGATAGATTCTGAAGAATGTTGAAATGTCAGACCATGTTTCATTTTTTCAGGAATACATTTTTTTATTATTGCTATGATTTGATTTAACATTACTTTCCCCTAAAAATATTGCTTGAAATTGTAATAGGATTTAGAAATATATAATTGTTCTTCTATTTCATTCTAAAAGATAATACCTTTTTTATAATATTAGTTTATCCTATAACTTATAAGTAGATTTGTAAGGACTTAATGGGTAAACCCTCGGTATTTCTTAGGAAGCTATTATAGATACACCTTCATTGTATTAACTATTAATTAAAACCAATCTTATTAATAAGGGTTAACAGGTTCTACTGACCTTACTTGCCCAGATCGTTGTAATCAAGTGGTAACATAGTTTAAGTGACATCCTGGGAATGTAATGGATCAACTTGAAAAAAGTGATATAAATCTTTAGCCAAATTAAATAACAAACATATCCATAAAGTCATTAACTGAAGTTGTATTCAATCGCTCTGAATCTAAACAGAGATCATAGATCTTTTGCGCCTGACGATGAGGGAATCGCTTATGCAGTGCATCATAAAATTTCTTTTCCAGCACTGGAATACCTTCAGCACGACGACGGCGATGACCAATGGGGTATTCAACCTCAACCTTTTCAGTACTGCTGCCATCTTTAAAGAATACTTGAATAGCATTGGCTATAGAACGTTTTTCTGGATCATGATACTCCTGTGAATAACGAGTATCTTCCTTTACTGACATCAATTTTCTCAATTTATCAATTTGCGGATTTTGAGCCACATCGTTCTCATAATAGTCAGCGGTTAACTCACCGAAGAGCAGGCCAACAGCAACCATATATTGCAGACAATGATCCCTATCAGCAGGATTGTATAAAGGGCCTTCTTTGGAAATAATTCGAATAGCTGATTCCTGAGTTATTAACTCAATACGCTCAATATCATCTACTCGATCAGCCACTTTCGAGTGAAGTGTTAAGGCACATTCTACCGCAGTCTGAGCATGGAATTCAGCTGGGAATGAAATTTTAAAAAGAACCTGCTCCATAACATAACTGCCATAAGGGCGCTGGAACTTAAATTTTTCACCCTTAAATAAGACATCATAAAAACCCCATTGTGGTGCACTAAGAACACTGGGCATGCCCATCTCACCTTTTGCAACCATCATGGCCAGGCGAACGGCTCTACTTGATGCATCACCTGCAGCCCACGATTTGCGTGAGCCTGTATTTGGTGTGTGCCGATAAGTACGTAATGATTGCCCATCAACCCAGGCGTGTGAAAGAGCATCAATAACCTGGTCTTTTTCTAAACCCAACATAACAGCCGCTACTGCAGCAGAGGCCACTTTAACTAACACAACATGATCCAGTCCAACACGGTTATAGCTGTTTTCCAGTGCCAGGACTCCCTGTACTTCATGAGCTTTCACCATATAGTGCAACAACATTTCCATTGTCATCGGAGCCTTGCCTTCCGATACAGCTTTTCGACTCAAAAAATCACCCAGTCCAAGAACAGCACCCCAGTTATCCGATGGATGCCCCCACTCAGCGGCCAGCCAAGTATCATTGAAATCAAGCCAGCGTACTAACGCACCAATATCCCATGCTGCTTTAACCGGATCTAACTGGAAATGGGTACCTGGAACTCTGGCACCATTGGGCACAATCGTTCCTGGAACCAACGGACCAAGATGTTTAGCCGCTTCTGGATACTCAAGTGCCATTAACATACAGGCAAGACTGTCCATTAAATTATTACGCGCTGTCTCCAGAGCTTCTTCAGATGTTACGTTATAATCACAGACATAATCAGCAATATTAACCAATTCCTGATCAGCATCCGGACGAATATTACTTTCAACATTGTTTGAACTCATTCTGATATAAACCTGGTAATAGAAATAAATTTAACCTCTTTCATCAAGCGGTTTCCACACCTGATTCTCTGGCCCCGTATAATTGGCATTTGGCCTGATTATCTTTTTATCAATCCGTTGTTCAATAACATGTGCGACCCAACCCGTAGTTCTTGAGATAATAAAAACCGGGGTAAATAGTGAAGTTGGGATACCTAACATATGATAGGAAACAGCTGAGAACCAATCAAGATTAGGGAACATTTTTTTTAGTTCCCACATAACTCCCTCTAAGCGTTCGGCAACATCATACATCAGCATATCATTACGTTCTTGTGATAATGATTTTGCCACACCTTTAATCATATCATTACGTGGATCACCCACCGTATAAACAGGATGACCAAAACCAAGAATGATCTCTTTTCGCCCTACCCGTTCACGGATATCTTCCTCTGCATCATCTGCACTTTGATAACGCTGTTGAATAATACAGGCGGCTTCGTTAGCACCACCATGCTTAGGGCCACGTAATGCACCAATAGCACCCACCACGGCCGAGTGCAAATCAGATTCTGTTCCGGCTATGACTCTTGAAGCAAAGGTTGATGCATTGAATTCATGTTCAGCATATAAATTGAGTGATACATGCATCGCACGTACTTGTGATTCAGCAGGTGGTTTACCATGTAACAAATGTAAAAAGTGCCCGCCAATACTATCATCATCGGTTTCCACTTCTATTTGTTTATTATTGTGAGCATAGTGCCACCAATAGAGAAGTATCGAACCAAAACAAGCAATCATTCTGTCACCAATTGTTCTGGTAGTATCTATTTCATGAGCATCATCTTCTGTTTCAAGAGTACCCAGCATTGAACACCCCGTACGCATCACATCCATCGGATGAGCGCTTGCGGGGATCTGTTCTAATACTCTTTTTAATGCTTCTGGAATGCTTCTTAGCTTTTTTAACTTCTGTTTATAGGCTGTTAGTTCTGTTCTATCAGGCCACTTCTCATGTATTAAAAGATAGGCAACTTCTTCAAAATCAGACTTATCAGAAAAATCAAGAATATCATATCCACGATAATGCAGATCATTACCTGTACGTCCGACTGAACAAAGTGCAGTGTTGCCTGCAACAACACCTGATAATGCGACTGATTTTTTTGCTCTTGGCTTACTAGCCACTGTCATCTTATCTGTTCCCATACCAAAATCTCCAGCTTTTATTACAGTTCTTTACCTTCATCAAACAGTGCATCCAGTTTCTGTTCATAGGTATGGTAATCAAGAAATCCATACAGCTCTTCTCTGGTCTGCATCTGTTCTAACACTGATTGTTGTGTTCCATCATTAAGCAAAGTTTGATAAACATTAAGAGCAGCGGCATTCATGGCTCTGAAGGCTGAAAGCGGATAAAGCGCAAGTTTAACGCCAACAGAATTTAACTCTTCCGTTGTAAACAATGGGGTTGAACCAAACTCAGTAATATTAGCCAACACTGGCACACCGATCGCATCAACAAAAGTACGGTACTGCTCCAATGTTGTCATTGCTTCAGGAAAAATCATGTCAGCCCCAGCTTCCACACAAGCCACAGCACGTTCAATTGCTGAATCCATACCTTCAACAGCAAGAGCATCTGTACGAGCCATGATAACCAGGTCATTAGTACGCGCATCGACTGCTGCTTTGATTCGGTCCACCATCTCTTGCTGAGAGACAATTTCTTTCCCTGGACGATGACCACAACGTTTAGTTTGTACCTGGTCTTCAATATGTATACCAGCAGCCCCAGCCTTAACCATCTCTTTTATAGTACGACTGATATTGAATGCACTGCCCCAGCCAGTATCGACATCCACTAAAAGAGGTAATGCAGAAGCGGCGGTAATTCGACGCACATCCGTTAAGACATTATCCAATGAGGTCATACCCAGATCGGGTAATCCATAAGACGCATTAGCCACCCCCGCCCCCGAAAGATAAATCGCTTTTGCACCACTTTTTTCTGCCATCATCGCAGTATAGGCATTAATCGTTCCCATCACCTGAAGGGGACTTTCAATTTCCACGGCATGCCTCAGAAGTGCGCCCTGCGTTGAGGTAATAGTTGAGGTGTTGGTTGAGGTGTTGGTTACATCTGAATTCATAGTAAACTGCTATTATTTTTTAATGATTGATCAATGTACTGACGTGACTTACGGATATGTCGGCGCATCATTAACTCAGCCATTTCACCATCACGATCACGCAAGGCATCCATAACCAGAGCATGCTCTTTGTATGCTGATGATACTCGTCCATTTTCTCGTCCTAATTGAAAACGATACATTTGCATTAAATAGTAGAGATCATCACATAATAGATGTATGAGCCGATTGTTTTTACAACCTTTAACTATTCCATAGTGAAAGTCGTTGTTATTATTTGGGTTGGTCTGCTTCTCTTCATCCAGCAGCAATTGCAGCTCATCTAATTCAGCATCCGTCATCTGTTGAGCTGCTTGCCGGGCAGCCATGCCTTCAAGCGCTTCACGCACAGTATATATTTCCAACAGCTCTTCCACAGACAATGAAATCACTCTAGCCCCCACATTTGGGCGCCGAATAACCAGATTACATGCCTCTAGCCGGCCTATGGCATCTCGCAGGGATGCCCGGCTGACATTGAAGTGTTTGGCCAATTCAGGTTCACTAATTTTGCTTCCAGCCGGTATTTCACCCACTATAATTGCATTACAGAGGGAATTAAATACTCTTTCAGCAATGCTACCCGTCTCTTGGTCTTTTCTTTTTATTGTCGACACATTCATGATATAACTTAAATAATAATGATACTTATTGCTTAAGTCAATCATTGTTGTCGACAATTACTCTTATTCAGGCATAGCCAATCGTTTTCAGGGCTACTTTAATTTCATCTAAAATATTGGGATCATCAATCGTTGCAGGCATTTTGTAATGTTCACAATCCGCTATTTTTTTCATGGTTCCTCTTAGAATTTTTCCAGAACGAGTTTTTGGTAATCTTGCAACAGTCACTATTTTCTTAAAAGAGCAAACTGGACCAATTTTTTCTCTGACCAGAGCAATGACTTCTTTTTCTATTTCCGCAACATCGCGCTCAACTCCACTTTTTAGCACACTCAATCCTACTGGAAGCTCTCCTTTTAGTTGATCAGCCGCACCAATTACCGCGCATTCGGCAACATCTGGATGCGCAGAAATAACTTCCTCAATAGCCCCAGTCGATAAGCGATGACCTGCAACATTAATAATGTCGTCTATCCGACTCATAACCCAGATATAGCCATCCTCATCTTTATACCCGGCATCACCAGTTAAGTAATAACCGGGATGAGTACTTAAATAGGAGCTGATAAAACGCTCATCATCATTCCAGAGAGTTGGCAGACACCCAGGAGGCATTGGTAATTTGATCATAATGCTGCCAATCTCACCAGCAGATATTTCTTCACCATCGGTATTTAAAACATCAACCTGATAACCTGGAACTGCACATGAAGGTGAGCCTGGTTTAATTGGAAGAGCTTCAATTCCCAGGCAATTAGCAGCTATTGCCCAAGCCGTTTCAGTCTGCCACCAATGATCAATAACCGGAACATGAAGTAAATCTTCAGCCCATAAAAGAGTCGCAGGATCACAGCGTTCACCCGCTAGAAATAACGCGCGAAAATTATTCAGATCATATTTCTTAATATATTCGCCCTTTGGATCCTCTTTTTTGATAGCACGGAATGCCGTTGGTGCAGTAAACATTACAGATACTTTGTATTCGTCTATAACTCGCCAAAATGCACCTGCATCGGGTGTAAAAACCGGTTTACCTTCATAAAGAATAGTCGTATTACCGTTTAGTAATGGCCCATAAACAATATAAGAGTGACCAACGACCCACCCCACATCTGAGGCGGCCCAGTAGACCTCTCCCGGTTGTACGTTATACACATTACGCATACTCCAGAGCATGGCAACCGCATGTCCACCATTGTCTCGTACCACACCTTTAGGTATACCAGTCGTACCAGAGGTATAAAGAATGTAAAGAGGGTCGGTTGCTGCAACAGATACACAATCGGCTGGTTCAGCCTTTTCACAAGCTGAAACCCAGTCAATATCACGTCCCTCCAACATAGCTGCTTCAGCTTGTGGTCGTTGAAAAATAATAGTATTAGTTGGTTTATGGCTGGATAGTTCAATAGCCTCTTCAAGAAGAGGCTTGTATTCAATCACACGCGAAATCTCAATGCCACAGGATGCTGAAAGTATGACTTTGGGTTTGGCATCATCAATTCTTGTTGCCAGTTCAGCAGCAGCAAAACCACCAAAAACAACTGAGTGTACTGCCCCAATTCTGGCACATGCAAGCATACCCATTGCAGTCTGAGGAATCATCGGCATATAGATTAAAACACGATCACCCTTCTCAACACCTAGAGATTTTAGTACACCAGCAAGACATGCAACCTCATCCTGAAGCTCACGAAAGGTAAAGTTTTGTTTAGTATTGGTAACCGGACTATCGTAAATTATTGCCAGTTGATCAGCTCTTCCCTCATTGACATGACGATCAATCGCGTTATAACAGGTATTAAGCATCCCCCCATTAAACCAGTGGTAAAACGGAGCATTTGAATCATCAAGAACCTGATCCCACTTTTTATCCCAAATCAGTTCTTCTGCTGCTTTGCCCCAAAACCCCTGGGGATCATCCATCGATAGTTTATATGTATTTTTATAATTCATTTCCACCCTTTTTCTCCTCAATTTGAACTACAGCGACAATCCCCAAAAATATAAGTGACACATTATTAATTCAGCATATCATACTGGGACTGATCAAATAATAGGTTTTATGTTTACATTTTATCGTAGGTTGCGGGTGAGTTTTACGAACCCCAACAATGTGAAAAGTTCTGGAACTCTTTGGATTTCGTCTAATATGACATTTTCCGGCAGGCTATGGATAAAACCGATAGGATCAGCCTTCGCAGCTTGTAATTGGGAGTCATTATCAAAACTAATATAGTGGTATCCCAACTCAAGACAGGAATTTTGAGCTAGTGTGGTTTTTCCACATTGACGGGAACCAATGAGACCAGTGCGGAGCTATCAGCAATTATAATCATGAAGTATGTAATTTTTCAAAGCGATTTAAATCTGCTTCAATTTCATCAGGATCAATGTTCGAATGTGGAATTTTATTTTCTTTACAGGCAGCAAGAAATGTATAAATATCAACTCCTGCAAATTCACAAGCAGCCCCACGAGATAATTGCCCAGATTGAAATAATAATATAGCTCCATAGAGTTTCAGCTTTTTTGCCAAAGATTTAGTATCTTGTTTTGGAGGTAAACAATGATCTGGAAATTCAATAATCAGTTGCATCTAATAAATATCCTATTAACAATTTTACGAAAAAAATGAAAAGCAAATGCTTTAAGCAACAAGCTCCCATTTGATACGTCTCAATATAAATATAGCTGATTTCGCTTCTAATAAACACTCATAAATGAATGAAACATTAAATTTAGCATCGTTCACCAACATCTAACGTGAGCTTTAAAACTAACTGGTAGTACAAGGGATTATTGAATTGGTAGTCAAAAAGGTGTTAGATCTGATACATCATATATTTTCAAAGAAATGAGGATAAATGTAAGACATTGAATACTAAGAATAAAGATGGTGCCCAGGGCCGGAATCGAACCGGCACGATTGCGATCGAGGGATTTTAAGTCCTTTGGAATATCACTACAGAGCCTGCCAGTGCACGTTCTGAAAACTGCCAAACAGGTGTTTAAACACCTATCATAAAACTGATTATTTTATACACAACATTTTAGGGTATGTGAGATTTATTCTATAAGGACATCACTATACAGATTTTTTCCATGGATTGAATAGTTCTGCCAAGCTTTGTTCCATGTCCGAAATATTTCGAGTCACGACGGTGCATTGACTGACAAGACCTGAAACTGCAATTAAACCATCCATCGTTGGCATTGGCTTTCCCAATAATTCAGCCTTTCCCTGGATTTTTCCCCATTCTGCTGCAATAGAAAAACTGATTGGAATTATTCGACCCTCAAAGCGTTTTTTTAAATCATCCTCAACCCATAATCGAAGTTTTTGTTTTCTAATTTGCTTTGATGCTTTTTCAATACCCTTTTCGATTTCACCAAAGGTCAGCACACTGAGGTATAAGGAGTTTTCATCTTGCCCTTCTAACCATGAAATAACATTTATATCTGGTTTTGGTCTGATTATTTCAGAAATCACACAGGTATCAAGTAAATATTTCACAGATCAATTTCTCTGGGAAAATCATTGCTACGTGAAATATCTAATTCAGATTCAGCCAATGGCGAATCTCTAAAAAAATCAACAAGACTGCTTTTAGGCTTTATCATTGCCTCATATTCTTTATAGGAAAGAACAACAACCGCATTATGACCATGCTTGGTCACAATTTGAGGTTCATCAGTCATTGCCGATTCTACTAATTGGCTAAATTTACTTTTAGCATCCTGAAGTTGCCAGGTTGTATGTTTCATAAAATTCCTCTTCACACAAATAACACTAGTCAGACTAGACTGTACTTTATGTTTGAGTAAATGTCAATAATTTGAAGAATCAAATAATTTAGCCACTTTATTCATTTGTATAAATAGACAAACCATACCTGTGGCTGGCGAATTCTTATATCAAGCAGCAATTGCGTTTGAAACAATCCACGACAATGATCTTTCCACCGATAATCATCAAGTGAAATGACT
>DAOVUK010000110.1 GCA_030632625.1 Gammaproteobacteria bacterium | reverse complement strand
GTAGGGGCGAATTCATTCGCCTTATTAACTGCTGTCAGATGCATTGACTCCCTGCTGCTGACAGGGAGTGTGGTTAACTCTTTTTATCTTTAAATAGATCCATAAAAAAAAGCTTTTCTTCTTTACTGAATAAATCACTGAAGTAATCTACTCTGTGCTTGTATGGCGAATTCAGCGAATCCAGGCTTTCCTGGATGCTCTTACGTCGTTCACTACTACGGCGACTTGTTTCCCGGCGATCGAATTTGGGCCATGAGACATACGTTCTCTTCATATGTTGAATCCACTGTGGTGAATCAAACTCATTAGCATCCTGACGCCGATCATTGATACGGCGTTCAGTTACCTGTCGATCATCTGTTTTATCTGATGTAAGCATGGTGCTGAAAACTCATCAAAATAAGTTGCATTTATTGTTGTTATAAGGTTGAGACAAATTATAATATAAAGAGTTCAATGTTAGCATATAATTGATTGATAATATAGATATAATCTTTATTATCTGGGATAAACATAAAATTTATCCCAGGTTTAAACCTGGAAAAATCAGCGCTACTGCCGCTAAAAAATTTTGCAGAAGAAGTTTTTTGAGCTATTTACAGGTAAACCCTAGTTTAAGATGGACAGAATTTGCAGATTTTTGTAAAATTCTACGGTTAAACTTAAAAGCGGGTGCGCATACTTGTGCATCCTGTTTATGTATCTGGACTTTATGGGAGACTTTATTGACTCGCTCTGACAATATTATTGCCGACACGGCAGCCGCACCGGCAATTTTAGCACTTGAAGATGGCAGCCTTTTTTATGGTAAGGCCATTGGTGCTATTGGTGAAACCGTTGGCGAGGTGGTTTTTAATACCTCAATGACCGGATATCAGGAGATACTGACTGATCCATCCTATAAAGAACAAATTGTTACCCTGACATATCCTCATATAGGTAATGTCGGCACTAATGCCGGAGATGAAGAGTCCGATAAAATTATGGCCAGAGGGCTGGTGATTCGTGACTTGCCGCGTCTGATGTCAAGCTGGCGTGGTGAGATGTCATTATCTGATTATTTGAGCAAACATAACATTGTTGCGATTGCTGATATTGATACCCGTAAATTGACTCGTATCTTACGCGACAAAGGTGCACAAAATGGTGCCATTATTGCGATAGAGGGCGGCAGCAAGTCTGATATTGATACTGATGCAGCCATTGCTTCAGCTCAGGCTTTTCCTGGTTTGAAGGGCATGGATTTGGCAAAGGTAGTCACCACACAAGCCAATTATGAATGGACAGAAGGTTCCTGGTCACTGCAAACCAATACCGCTGCAGCTATGACTGATTTGCCTCATCATGTGGTTGCCTATGATTATGGTGTAAAGAAAAATATTCTCAGGATGCTGGTGGACCGTGGCTGTAAAGTGACCGTTGTACCGGCAAAAACTAAAGCCAGTGATGTTTTGGCTATGAATCCCGATGGTATCTTTTTATCCAATGGACCGGGTGATCCGGAGCCTTGTGATTATGCCATTGAAGCCATTGGTGAAATTTTAGACAGTTGTAAACCAGTATTTGGAATTTGTCTGGGGCATCAGCTATTGTCACTTGCCAGTGGCGCTAAAACAGTCAAAATGAAATTTGGTCATCATGGTGGTAATCATCCGGTCAGTGATCTGGCCACCAAAACGGTAATGATCACCAGCCAGAATCATGGCTTTGCGGTGGATGAAGCCAGTTTGCCTGATAACCTCAAAGCGACTCATAAGTCACTTTTTGATGGTTCTCTGCAAGGCGTTCATCGTACTGATAAACCCGCTTTTAGTTTCCAGGGGCATCCGGAAGCGAGTCCGGGACCACATGATGTAGCCCCTTTGTTTGATCATTTTATTGAATTGATTGAGCAGAATAAATAAAAAATTTCTTAATGAAAGCTCTGTTAAACAAGATTCTTTGTAAGTAAGAGTAGACAAACTTTGTGAGTAAAGAATGCCAAAACGCGATGATATAAAAAGTATTCTGATTATTGGTGCCGGTCCAATTGTCATTGGTCAGGCCTGTGAATTTGATTATTCCGGTGCCCAGGCGTGTAAAGCGCTTAAAGATGAGGGTTACCGGGTTATTCTGGTCAATTCGAATCCTGCGACCATTATGACTGATCCGGAATTGGCTGATGCAACCTATATTGAACCCATTCACTGGAAAGTGGTGGCTAATATTATCGAAAAAGAGCGTCCTGATGCGTTGCTGCCGACTATGGGTGGGCAGACGGCATTGAATTGTGCGCTGGAGCTGGATAAAAAAGGTGTTCTGGCACAATACAATGTGGAAATGATTGGCGCAGACAAAGAAGCGATTAACAAAGCAGAAGATCGTGACCTGTTTCGTAAGGCGATGATTAAAATTGGTCTGGATATGCCTGAGGCCTTCATTGCACACACCATGGAAGAAGCGGCTGAGGTGCAAAAAGAACTGGGCGCCTTTCCGATTATTATTCGGCCTTCATTTACCATGGGCGGCAGCGGCGGCGGTATTGCCTATAACAAAGAAGAATTTGTTGAAATTTGTGAACGCGGTCTGGATATGTCTCCTACCAATGAATTGTTGATTGAAGAATCTATCATTGGCTGGAAAGAATATGAAATGGAAGTGGTTCGGGATAAAAAAGACAATTGTATTATTATCTGTTCCATTGAAAACTTTGATGCCATGGGCGTGCATACCGGTGATTCGATTACCGTGGCACCCGCGCAGACACTGACTGACAAAGAGTATCAAATTATGCGTAATGCCTCTTTGCAGGTGTTACGTGAGATTGGTGTGGATACCGGCGGCTCAAATGTTCAGTTTGCAGTCAATCCAGAAAATGGTCGCTTAATTATTATTGAAATGAATCCACGGGTTTCCCGTTCATCAGCACTGGCTTCAAAAGCAACGGGTTTTCCCATTGCTAAAGTGGCTGCCAAACTGGCGGTAGGCTACACCTTAGATGAATTAGATAATGAAATTACCGGTGGTGCAACGCCTGCATCATTTGAGCCGACACTTGATTATGTGGTCACCAAAGTACCTCGATTCACTTTTGAAAAATTTCCACAGGCTGATGATACCTTAACCACGCAGATGAAATCTGTGGGTGAAGCCATGTCTATTGGTCGAACATTCCAGGAATCACTGCAAAAAGCACTGCGTTCTCTGGAAATCGATACCGATGGCTTTACCGAAATGTTTGCCGATCTGGAGGGTGACACTGAAGAGGAGCAAATGGATTCTTTGCGGCATTCCCTGCGTGTCCCTGGTGCTCATCGCATCTGGTATGTTGGCGATGCCTTTCGTAAAGGACTCTCAATGGAAGACATTCAGGGACTGACAGGAATTGATCCCTGGTTTCTGGTGCAAATTGAAGAGCTGATACAGATAGAAGAAACTATTCGCGGCAAAAATGTTCTGGATTTGAATGCCGATGATGTGTTTGAACTTAAACGTAAAGGTTTCTCTGATAGTCGTTTGTCAGTGTTATTAAATACCGATGAAGCCACCGTTAGAAAATACCGCCAGCAGCTGAATATTCGCCCGGTTTATAAACGGGTGGATTCCTGTGCGGCAGAATTCGCTTCAGATACGGCCTATATGTATTCCACGTATGAACAGGAATGTGAAGCGGCACCCACAGGCAAAGATAAAATTATGGTGTTAGGCGGCGGTCCTAACCGCATTGGCCAGGGTATTGAATTTGACTATTGCTGTGTTCATGCAGCCCATGCCTGTCGTGATGACGGCTACGAAACCATTATGGTGAACTGTAATCCGGAAACTGTTTCAACTGACTATGATACCTCCGATCGGCTCTATTTTGAGCCTTTGACGCTGGAAGATGTGCTGGAACTGATTGATCTGGAACAGCCTAAAGGCGTGATTGTTCAATATGGTGGTCAGACACCATTGAAACTGGCTCGTGCTCTGGAAGCGGCCGGGGCAAATATTATTGGTACTTCACCTGACTCTATCGATCTGGCAGAAGATCGTGAACGTTTTCAGGCCATGATTGAAGAACTTGATTTATTACAGCCGCCTAACCGTACTGCCAGTGATGCTGATTCAGCCGTGGCACTGGCTGAAGAAGTAGGCTATCCTTTAGTTGTTCGTCCTTCCTATGTATTAGGCGGACGCGGCATGGAAATCGTTTATAACAAAGATGAATTACGCAGCTATATGAGTGCTGCGGTAGCAGTCTCTAATGATGCGCCGGTATTGCTGGATCGCTTTCTGGATGATGCTGTTGAAGTGGATGTTGATGCTATTTGTGATGGTGAAAATGTCCTTATTGGCGGCATTATGCAGCATATTGAACAGGCGGGTGTTCACTCAGGGGACTCTGCCTGTTCAATTCCGCCTTATAATTTATCCGCTGAAATTCAGGACAGATTACGCGATCAAGCCGCTCGCATGGCTATGAAGCTCGGTGTTATCGGTTTAATGAATACTCAGTTTGCCATTAAAGGTGATGATATTTATGTACTGGAAGTGAATCCCCGGGCATCACGTACGGTGCCCTTTGTTTCTAAAGCAACGGGTATCCAGTTAGCCAAAGTTTCAGCCTTGTGCATGACCGGTAAATCACTCAAAGAACAGAACCAGCTGCAAGAGGCTAAACCGGTTTTTTACTTTGTTAAAGAGTCTGTTTTCCCCTTTATCAAGTTTCCGGGCGTTGATCCAATTTTAGGCCCTGAAATGAAATCCACGGGTGAAGCCATGGGTATGGGCAAAACATTTGGTGAGGCTTTTGGTAAAGCGCAATTGTCAGCCGGTGTTGAGCTGCCCACAGGCGGCAATGCCTTTGTCAGTGTGCGTGAAGCTGATAAGTCCAAAGTGATTGCTCTGACTAGAAAAATTAAGTCACTTGGCTTTAATGTTCTGGCCACCAGCGGCACTCATAAGCTGTTAGCTGAGCAGGGGATTGAGACCAGTATGGTGAATAAAGTAAAAGAAGGTCGCCCTCATATTGTTGATATGATAAAAAATGATGAAATTAATCTGATTGTTAATACCACAGAAGGCAAAAAAGCCATTGAAGATTCGTCCATGATTCGTCGTCAGGCTTTACAGCATAAAGTGACTTATGCAACCACGATTGCCGCTGCGGATGCACTATGTGAAGCCATGATGATAGATGGTATTCATGAAGGGGATGTTGAAGTTTACCGCATTCAGGATATTCACAAACAGCTTTTAGCTTAAGCTTTCACAGGAAAGCTCTTAAAGGAAAAGAATAAATGAACAATAAAGTACCTCTTACCAAAGCCGGTGCCGATAAATTAAACGCCGAATTGAAAGAGCTTAAGTCAGTACGCCGACCTAAAGTGATTCAGGCAATTGCTGTAGCGCGTGAACATGGCGATTTAAAAGAAAATGCAGAATACCATGCCGCCCGTGAAGAACAGGGATTCATTGAAGGACGGGTTAAAGACATAGAAGGCAAACTGTCAAACGCGCAGATCATTGATGTCGCTACGATGAAAGATACCGGCCGGGTGATATTCGGCACCACAGTGGTTGTTTTTGATGAAGAGGCAGACAAGGAAGTCACTTATCAGATTGTCGGTGAAGACGAAGCGGATATTAAAGAAGGTAAGATATCATACTCATCACCCGTAGCGACGGCATTAATTGGTAAAGAAGTGGATGATGTGGCTATTGTCAAAGCACCCAATGGTGAAAAAGAACTGGAAATTGTAGCAGTGAAATACATTTAATCATTGCTAGTGCCAAATAATATGTCAATACCAACAGCCGGTAAAAACTATTTTAAGCCACCCTTAATTCAAACCGGCGGCGAAAAAATTCTCCTGACAATATGGATTGGCGCACTCTGGACAATTGGCTTCCTGGTGACCCCGACATTATTTGCAACTCTGGAAGACAGGCAGTTAGCCGGTATGCTGGCGGGCAAAATGTTCACTGCAGTCAGTTATATCGGCCTGTTTTGTGGCTCGGTTTTATTATTGTCTGAATTGAGACGTTCAGGCTGGTTTAAAACCAACAAACGCTTCTGGTTATTAATTATAATGCTGCTTCTGGTTATCGCCGGTGAATTTTTAATTCAGCCGCAGATGGCGGCTTTAAAGCAGGCCGGTTTAACGGTTGGTGCTGAATTTGATCGCTTACACGGTATAGCAACCGCCCTCTATATGCTGAATTGCCTGTTTGGACTAATCCTGCTTGTTTATGATCCCCCGGATTAATCGGTAGAGACGTTGCATGCAACGTCTCTACGTGAATGTTGAAATTGTCTGCAAATGGAATCGTGGCAATGAAATATCAAAATAAATACCGCACATCATCACTTCGTCTGCAATCATGGGATTATCGATGGAATGGTGCATATTTCATAACCATTTGCACTAAAAATAAAGTGTGTTCTTTAGGTGATATTGTTAATGGAAAAATGCAATTATCAAAGATTGGTGTTTTAGCTGATGTGTTTTTGCATGAGATTAAAAAGCACACAAAAAATATAGAATCAGGTGCATTTGTCGTCATGCCTAATCATGTACATGTCATATTAACGATTAATAAACAAATAGTAGAGACGTTGCATGCAACGTCTCTACGGCAGCCGAATAAATACCTGTCAGCAATTTCTCCCAAAGCACATTCAATTTCTACTATTGTTCGCTCATACAAATCTGCTGTAGCAAAACATGCTCATCGTCTGGGATATGATTTTGCATGGCAAGCACGATTTCATGATCATATTATTCGAACTGAAGAATCATTTAATAAAATAACGGAATATGTCATTAACAACCCTGAAAATTGGGAAAAAGATAAATTCCATCCAGAACAGATTGTTTAATTGATGGCTGTAGAGACGTTGCATGCAACGTCTCTGCTTTTTGCAACGTCTCTACTTTTTGGGAATCTCAATCACAGGATTTTTTTCATTTTTACGATAGAAAATACCAATATGACCAATAGTCTGCACGTGTACGCATTCAGTCTGACGAATAATTGAGTCAATCATCGCACTTTTCTTGTCTCTGTCCTCGGCATTAACCCGTACCTTGATCAGCTCGTGATCATCCAGAGCCTGATTGATTTCATTAATGACATTATCGCTTAGTCCGGCACCGCCAATGAGAACTACCGGCTTCATAGAGTGGGCTTGTGCACGCAGAAAGCGGATTTGTTTGTTGTTGAGAGTGTTGTTTTGCGACATATGTGTAGTAACCTAATCGACCCATTGAATATAAAAGCGTAATTATAACGTGTACGCATCCGTGTTTCACGGTAAAATGTCTGTTTCAGCAAAAATTAACCTCATGGTGTTTGCTCAGGGTACATAGAAAGGCATATAGATGGCACGAAGTAAGAGCAGTTCTGAATGGCTGCAGGAACATTTTAAAGATCAATATGTCTTAAAATCACAACAGGATGGTTATCGTTCCAGAGCTGCCTATAAATTGCTGCAAATTCAGGAAAAAGACAGAATTATTAAGCCCGGGATGAATGTTGTTGATCTGGGTTCAGCACCAGGAGGCTGGTCACAGGTGGCACGGCAATTTGTCGGCAGTAAAGGTAAAGTGGTTGCCCTGGACATCTTGCCAATGGACCAACTGGCGCAGGTTGAATTTATTCAGGGTGATTTCCAGGAAGACTCAGTACTGGACGAATTGTTAAAGGTATTAAATAATGAGCCTGTTGATCTTGTAATTTCGGATATGGCACCCAATGTTACTGGGGTAAAGGCGGTGGATCAGCCCAAAAGCATGTATTTGCTTGAATTAGCAATTGATTTGGCGGATCAGGTACTAAAACCTCAGGGAACATTATTAATGAAAGTGTTTCAGGGAGAAGGCTTTCAGCCGTTATTAGCCGAATTAAGACAGCGTTATCAAAAAGTGATTAGCCGTAAACCGGATGCATCAAGATCTCGTTCTTCAGAGATTTATTTATTAGCAAAAGGATTTAAGGGATAATGTTGAACTAATGTTAATGTTAAACAACGTTATTATTAATTAATAAACACGAATTAAAGTTGGAGTGTTCGTTTTGAACGAAATGACAAAAAATATTTTGCTCTGGGTGGTTATTGGTATCATTCTGATGTCAGTCTTTAGCAATTTTACCCCGACAACGGGGCCTAAAGACATGAGTTATTCTGACTTTATTCAGAGTGTTGAACGGGGCACAGTCAGCGAAGTCAAAATTGAAGGTCGGGTGATCTCCGGTAATACTCTGGATGGCAAACATTTTCAGACTTACAGTCCTGAAACCGATAATCGTGCTCTGATAGGTGTTTTGCTGGACAATACTGTGAAAATTGTTGGTGAGCCGCCCAAACAGCAAAGTCTGTTGGTGCAACTGTTTATTTCCTCTTTTCCTATCCTGCTGATTGTTGGTATCTGGATTTATTTTATGCGTCAGATGCAGGGCGGCGGCGGTCGTGGTGCTATGTCTTTTGGTAAAAGCAAGGCTAAGTTATTGGGTGAAGACCAGATTAAAGTGAACTTTTCTGATGTGGCTGGTTG
>DAOVUK010000007.1 GCA_030632625.1 Gammaproteobacteria bacterium | reverse complement strand
GTATTGTAAGTGATCATGATGCCAGTCAATTACATTACACATGCACTGGCGTATAATGTAAACAAATAGAGACTCAAGGCGACTCCAATTTTGTATTTGTACATCTTTTATTAATCAAGGGGGGTATATTTTAGAAAGGAGAACGTTATGAAAAAATTTAGTTTATTAATGGTTCTATTTCTTTTAACCACTTCCTTTGCCTGGGCTTATGACAAGATGATGGCTGAGAGTTATGACCAGTACTTCAAGCCCTTTTCAGAAAAAGCAACTTCCAAGTCATTACACATGATCAAGACAGCAGACTTTGTAAAAGGTGTCAGAGCTGGCAAACTGTTTGTAATTGATGTAAGAACACCTGGGGAAACAGGGATCTACGGCATTACAATTCATGGAAGTGTTGTAATTCCAATGGATCAGGTCTTCAAGGCAGAAAATCTGGCTCTTTTACCAACAGATAAGAAGGTTGTTGTTGTTTGTAAAGCAGGTCACCGAGCAATGGCCGTGAGTACAGCATTGCGTCACATAGGATTTAACAATGTGTATTCTCTAAAGCTTGGTCTCCAGGATCTGGCAAAGTATCTTTCACCAAAAACAGCTTATTAATTATTAGTTGAGCCGGGGAGCAATTTATTGTGCTCCCCGGCATTCAATAAAAGGTGGATCACGGGCAGGGGCATTTACAAACCAACAAGCTCGGCATGGGTACCCTGATCCGTAACGCGTTTTAGAATGTTGTGAGAATCAATTTTGTCAGGATTGTATTGCACAATGCTAAGATGTGGTGTTTTTTCCGAATTATGAAAACTCACAACGCCATCTAAAGCACGAAGACTCTCTTCTATCGTTTCTCTTTGCTCAGTGGTTGAGGGGCAGGATTTGTCTGTCAGTTAATATGCACCCTATCTTTGCTGATGTCTATTGTGCTTTTGGGGTGTCAGGATGATTACTTTTAGGTGTTTTGATATATTGGAATTTTATTTTTTGCTGTCATTGTTTATTATGTTTACTGATTCCAGAAATTTTCTCAGCTGATGCAAACTACTTTTAGACATCGTTGTCTTATGATGACTCCGATGCATGGAAAACTCAACACCATTGATAATAGTAATCAAACTGGATCCTGGACCTTCTCTAAATTCGGCACCAAGGTGGTTCAGTAGTGACTCAATCTCTTTCCAGTGGATATTACTACTAAGATGGTCACTAAATATGGCCGAAAGTACCTTTTGGTGTTTTTTACTCATTGCCAAAATTGCCTCTAAGTTTCACTCTATTGTAGTTTGAGATTAAGAATTTACAACACTTGTTTAATAGCGTCTTGTTTAATAATGTCTTGTTTAATACTGTCAGGTTCGTGTTTCGGGTAAAATTCGAATATACTGTGTTGAACAGTGTGACTCTGTTTCCTGATGTTTGGTTTCCTGATGTTTGGTCACTTTTGATTATAAAAATACGTCACGCACTGCATTCTGTCCAGCTGTTTATTTCAATGTTGTAAACTTTTTTAAAATAATATCAACAAGTTGGAATAAATGGATGAACACTAGCTAAGGCTTTTTTATGTCCAAAACCATTGTAAAAAATTCAGAAGGGATGCAAACACCTTTCCTGAGAGGAATTCTGACCAGTTCATTGATGGATGCTGGTGTCGAATTTGATCTTGCTTATTACCTGGCCAGTGAAATAAGACAGCAGATTAATGATAAGCAGCAGATCACTACATCAGAATTACGTGATATTGTCACTTCTAAACTAAAAGGTGAGGTTGCACAGGATATTATTGAAAGCTTTACCTCTGCTGCATCTAGTACGTCCACTATTATGGTTATCAATGCTGGAAAAGATCCGCTGCCCTTTTCTCGGGCTCAGCATCGATTGTGTATGGAATCTTGTGGTCTTTCCAGTGAAGAGTCCAATTCGATTACCCTGACGATTTATAATAATTTATTAGTTCGGGGTTCCTCCGAAATTTCCTCTAATGAGTTAGGGCGTATGACCTATCAACTATTATTATCCGAACTGGATGAAAATGTCGCAAAACGTTATTTGATCTGGTCAGATTTTTTGCATAGCGGGCGGCCGCTTATTATCCTGATTGGCGGTACTGCAGGAGTAGGTAAAAGTACCATTGCCACAGAAGTAGGACACCGTTTTGGTATTGTACGCACTCAGTCTACTGATATGCTGCGTGAAGTGATGCGAATAATGACTCCGCAACGCTTGTCTCCAGTGTTGCATACCTCATCATATAACGCATGGAAAGTTCAGCCGGGTATTGAAATAGATGAGCCAATGACTGAACAATTGGTGGTGGGTGGTTATCTTCGTCAGGCTGAATTAATATCTGTTGCTTGTGAAGCAATACTCAACCGGGCTATAAAGGAACAAGTTTCGTTAATTTTAGAAGGTGTACATTTTCATCCTGGTTTGCTGGAAATTTTACCCAATATTAATACCGCTATTATTGCACCTGTGATGTTATCGGTGTTAAAAGCTGGAAAGTTAAAAGAGCGCCTTAAAGGGCGTGGTCAGGAAGTGCAGGAGCGACGAGCAAAACGCTATCTGGAACATTTTTCTGAAATCTGGGAATTACAATCATTTCTTATGGCAGAAGCTGATCGCTATAATGTCCCTATCGTATCCAATATTAACAAAGAAAGAGCTATTCAGGATGTGATGAAAAACATCAATGATATCCTGTTCCCGTATTTTTCTTTTGATATAGATGAAGTTTTTCCTGTATGAAACATAAAGCTTTAATCATTATTATGGATGGTCTTGGCGATCGTCCGGTAGCAGAATTAAACGGACTGACGCCATTAGAAAATGCTCAAACGCCTTTTTTTGACAAACTGGTCAGTAAAGGTATGGGTGCAATGGTCGATCCGCTAACACCCGGCATGCCTGTTAGTACGCATACGGGAATGGCTTTATTGATGGGGCTGACGCCTAAAGATACTGCCTGTCTTTCACGGGGGCCGGTAGAAGCAGCAGGAATCAATTTATCAGCCCGGGAAGGTGATGTTTTATTACGCTGTAATTTTGCTCATATTGAAGCAGCACAGGAGGGGCATTTAAACGTTCTCGATAGAAGAGCAGGCAGAGTAAATCATCAGACTGAGGCTCTGGCACAGGCTTTAAATGATATTGAACTACCGTATGGAATCAAAGCCAGTTTACATCCTGCCACCCAGCATAGAGCCGTACTGCATCTACAAGGGAAAAATTTATCAGCAAAGATAAGTGATACAGATTGTAGTCAAAGTGTGCCTGCCAATGTTCAGCAATGCCAGCCATTAAGCAGCGGAAAAGCAGCCAGACAAACAGCTGAAGCAGTCAATCTCTTCAGCCGCCAGGCTCATCAGATTTTAACTGCACATCCAGTAAACAAACAACGTTTAAAACAGGGAAAAATACCAGCCACAGGTATTATCTGCCGTAGTGCCGGTCAAATAAATTCAATTAATAATTTACTCAATTATTATAAAATAAAAACGGCGGTTATTTCCGGAGAGACCACAGTTCAAGGCCTGAGCAAACTATTTGGTTTCACTACGGTTACACGACCCGAGTTTACGGCACTGATTGATACTGACTTAAAAACTAAAGTTGAATCGTCTCTGAAGGCAATGAAGCATCATGATTTGGTTTATTTGCATATAAAGGGCACTGATATCTGTGCTCATGATCATCAGGCAAAACTAAAAAGTCAGTTTATTGAAAAAATTGATGCCGCACTGGCAGACATTGAGATCAATAATACCATTATTGCCGTCACAGGTGACCACTCCACTGACAGTAATACGGGATTTCATTGTGGTGATCCAGTACCTTCTATCCTCTATTCTCCTTATGGTCGCCATGATAAAAGCATGACCTACTCAGAACAGGAATGTTTATATGGTGGTCTGGGCCGACTCTCTGCTAACTCATTTTTATTATCAGTGTTAGATCAGATGGGTTATCTTCATAATTTTAAAAAAGAAGATACACCCTATATTGAGCCGGTTCATGTGTCGTCAAAAATATCATCAGAGTGTCATAAAAACTAATTAGTGTCACAACTTAGTGTCACAACTTAGTGTCACAACGCGCCATAAAAACGCCTAATCATTTTAATTCTGTCACAATACTGTCATATTCCTTTCATATACTAAGTATCAAGATTTTGCTGATAATATATTAAGGAATTCGCATGAATAAAAAACAATTAACAATCTCCAGCCTGTTGGTTTTGAGTATGGGTATGATATCTGCTCATGTATACGCTCGTACTGTGATACAGAATAAAGGTTCAGACACGCTGGTCAATGTTGCTCAGGCATGGGCAGAAGAGTATCGAAATATTGATAAAAATGTCGCCGTTGCTGTTTCAGGCGGAGGTTCAGGCACTGGAATTGCAGCGTTGATTAATGGTACGGTTGATATCGCTAACGCCAGTCGGGCAATGAAGAAAAAAGAAATTGAACGAGCTAAGAAAAAAGGTCAAAACCCCATTCAACATATTGTAGGCTATGATGCTTTAGCTGTTTTTTTACATAAAAATAGTCCTATCAATACACTGTCTTTTGAACAATTAAAAGAAATCTTTGGACGTGGCGGTAAGGCAACTAAATGGTCTGATTTAGATGTGACTGTTCCTGGTTGTAAGCAGGATAAGATTGTTGTCGTCAGTCGTCAGAATAATTCAGGCACTTATGCCTATTTCAAAAAAGCAGCCTTAGGCAAGAAAGGAAAATTTCGTCAGGGTACTTTAGATATGCATGGTTCAAAAGACGTGGTGGATCTGGTTGAAAATACACCCTGTGCAATCGGTTATAGTGGTTTAGCCTATGCCAATAAGCATGTAAAAATGGCCTGTATCTCTAAAAAAACGGGCGATACCTGTGTTAACCCCAGTGTAGCAACTGCCAGTGACCGCAGTTATCCTATTGCCCGTCCACTCTTTATGTATACCAATGGCGAACCTGCCGGTGAAACCAAAAAATACCTTGACTGGATCCTCAGTGATAAAGGTCAATGCATACTTCTTAAGAAAGGCTATGCGCCAGCAAAAGATGTGAAATGTGACTAAAAAAAGTCTCAATCAGGGATGATGAGTGAGGAGTGCAGGGCGAATTAGCCTGTACTCTTTTTGCGGTTAGACTTTTTACCTGGCCATTACCCATAACTATAGCCTTAAATTATCGCTTTAAATTATCACTGGAATTATTTATGTCACACCTGGAACAACGTCTTGAAAATGATTTGCAAAATATACGTGCTCGCATTATAGAACAAGCCCGGAAAGTACAAACAGGCGTTCATGATTCTGTCCATGCTTTGCAGACAGGCAATAATAAGTTAGCTTATGCAACGATTCTAAATGACCATCCGATTAATCGGACCATGCGTGAGATCGATCGGTTATGCCATAAATTTATTGCCACACATTTGCCCAGCGGATCACACTTACGCTTACTGTCTTCAATTATAAGAATTAACATTGAGCTGGAGCGCATGGGGGATTATGCCGTTATTATAGCACGTGAAGCTATTCAATTAAGCGCTTCTCCAGAAGGGCTTATCGGTAGAGAAATCGAACGTCTGGCCACCGAATCCCTGCTGATGTTAAAACAGTCAATTAAATCATTTGAAGAATTAAATGCCGAATTTGCAAGAAGCACCATGGTGATGGCCGGGAGTATGGAATATAACCTTGATGTCGTGTATGAGGCAATCAGTCAGAATAACCAGAAACAAAATGCTAAAGATACGCTGGCGCTGTTTGTTGTTTTTACCCAGCTTAAGCGTGTGGCAGATCAGGCAAAAAATCTGTGTGAGGATACTATTTTTGCGGTAACCGGTGAGCAAAAGGCCCCCAAGGTTTATAAAATATTATTTATTGACGAAGATAATAGTAATCTGAGTCAACTGGCAGTGGCTATAGCCCGAAAAAATTATCCCGGTATCTGTGATTTTGATAGTGCCGGACGCACGGCTGCCGCATCTATTAACCCGAAATTGGTCGATTTTCTCGACTCAAGGGGATCTGATATAACTGATTTGAGTATCACCAGCCTGGAGCAGTTAAGTCATCAGGAAATTTCAGAAAAACACGTTATTGTCAGTTTACAGGGCGATGTCAGTAGTTATCTGGATTCAATTCCCTTTCATACCAGTGCTGTAGAGTGGGATATCAGCTCAGAGTCAGATGAACACAATATGGAAGTCCTCTACCGTACTTTAGCTTTGCACATTAAAGATTTAATGGTGCTGTTACTGGGTGAAGAGGTGTAACAAATGACAACAACACAAACCAGAGAAGCAATGAATGAACAGTTTGACCGGCGAACTTTAGACTGGTATATCGATAAGCTTGTTGAAATAATTGTCTTTATCAGTGGTATCTCAGCAATTATTTTTGTTGTAGGTATTTTTGTTTTTGTGACCATGGAAGGTATGGGGTTTTTATTCGACAGCTTTAGTTTCAGTGAGTTTTTTGGCTCAGAATATTGGGAACCCAGTGATGAAGATGCTCCGGAATATGGTATTTTAGCC
Source organism: Gammaproteobacteria bacterium (assembly GCA_030632625.1). Classification (GTDB taxonomy): domain Bacteria; phylum Pseudomonadota; class Gammaproteobacteria; order GRL18; family GRL18; genus GRL18. Next base: position 14,894 of record DAOVUK010000007.1, on the reverse strand, counting down.
CTGATAGCCGGTACTGCCAGTGTCACCGGACTGGCTATGTTAATCGCTATTCCATTTTCTTTAGGTACGGCAATCTATATTGCTGAATTTTCAACCGGAAAAACCAGAGAATATTTAAAAGTTCTGGTCGAGCTTCTGGCGGCTATACCTTCAGTTGTGTGGGGCTTTATCGGCCTGACCATTATGAATCCGCTCATTATTGAGATTTTTGATGTACCGGTGGGACTCACCGTACTCAATGCCGGTATTATTCTGGGTTTGATGGCTGCACCGATTATGACTTCTATTGCGGAAGATGCACTTAAAGCAGTACCTGACCGATATCGCGAAGCAGCAGAAGCATTAGGTGCTACACGCTGGCAGGTCATTTATAAAACAGTCTTACCGGCTGCAAAAAATGGCTTGTTAGGCGCAATACTTCTGGGTGTCGGTCGCGGTTTTGGTGAAACCATGGCCGTTTTGATGGCCACGGGGCATGCGGTTAATATACCGGGCAGTGTGTTTGATTCTGTCAGAGCATTAACCGCTACTATCGCGGCTGAACTGGGTGAAACGGCAGTGGGTTCAGAACACTATCAGGTGTTGTTCACCATTGGAATTTTCTTGTTCCTGATCACCTTTGTTATTAATCTCACGGCTGATTTAATTGTTCGTGGTATAAAAAATCAATAACTCTTTTAGTAATTATTTACTCCTTGTTATTTATTAAGGAAAAACTATGTCTGTAGAATCGATGTCTGTAGAAGCAATGCCCGTTGAAAACAAGTTAACAGAAAGCCTGTTTGCAGAATCTCAACTTAATGTAAAAAATAAAAAAATACAAAGTCTTTATCGTGTTCTTTTTTTAATGATGACTTTATTATTAATCCTTCCGGTATTAATCATTTTAGGTACGCTGATTGTTAAAGGCGGTTCAATGATCTCCATTGACTTTCTTTTTACTGATCCGATCAATGGTATGACTGAGGGTGGTATTTTTCCTGCTTTACTGGGTACTGTATGGCTAGTGAGTCTGGCGTTACTTATTTCTGTACCGCTGGGAATAGCCGCTGCCATTTATTTAAGTGAATATGCCTCAGAGAACTGGTTTACCCGTGCTATCAATCTGGCGATTATTAATCTTGCCGGAGTACCTTCTATTGTTCATGCACTCTTTGGTGTCGGTGCTTTTGTGATGTTTTTCGGCTTTGGAACCAGTATTATGGCGGCCAGTTTAACGCTCGCTATTATGACTTTACCGGTGGTTATTGTCTCCACCCGGGAAGCATTACAGGCGGTTCCTCATGCCTTTCGTGAAGCCTGCTGGAATATGGGGGCGACTCGCTGGCAAACTATCAGGCGGGTCGTTTTGCCTAATGCCGTGAGTGGTATTTTAACCGGTGTTATTCTGGAAGTTTCCAGAACCACGGGTGAAACCGCCCCTATTATGTTCACCGGTGCCGCATTCTTTCTGCCTTTCTTACCACAGAGTGTTTTTGATCAAACGATGGCATTGTCCCTGCATCTGTTTGTTGTCTCAACACAGGTTCCGAATGTCCCTGAGTCATTACCTTATGCAGTCGCGCTTGTTTTGATTGGTATGGTTTTATTAATGAATAGTGTTTCGATTGCTTTTAGAATGTATTTACGGGGTAAGAAAAAATGGTAGACACAATGTTAGAAGCAATGGTACAAAGAAAATCAGAAACAGAGTCGACTGCAGAGCAAAAAAAAATAAAGCTTGATATCAGTGATCTGACTGTTTCTTATGGCAAAGAAGCAGCCATCAGTGATGTTAATTTTAAAATTTATGAAAACGAAATTTTCGGTATTATTGGCCCTGCTAATGCGGGTAAAACCAGTTTTTTAAAAGCACTTAATCTGATGAACACCTTTGATGCAAATATGAAGGTGGAAGGTAAGATCCTGTTTAATGGCAGAGATATTCATCAATTAAAAAATGTCTATGCATTGCGCAGTCGTATCGGTGTGGTATTTCCTCTGCCCGTGGGTCTGCCCATGACGGTTTATGAAAATGTTGCCCTGTCGCCTCGACTCAGAGGAATTAAGGATAAAGCGTCACTGGATGAAATAGTACAAAGATGCTTGCAGCGTTCTGCGCTATGGGATGAAGTAAAAGACCGGCTGGATTCTTTGGGCAGCCTGCTTTCAGGCGGACAGCAGCAGCGTCTGACCATTGCCAGAGCATTGTCTCAGGAGCCGGAACTGCTGATTTTAGATGAATTTTCTATTGCGGTTGATCCAGTGACAACGATGCGAATTGAAGAAGTCCTGAAAGAGTTAAAAAATGAAATGACTATTATTCTGGTCACCAATTTAGTTCAGCAGGCTCGTCGACTGGCTGATCGAACAGCATTTTTCCTGGAAGGAGAGTGCATAGAAACAGGTGATACAGAAGCACTGTTTAATGGTCAGGTAGAGAATAGTAAAACCACAGACTATATTGAAGGTCGCTTTGGCTAGAGTTTTATCTCTGACTAAAACTTAATTCATTCATAACTCATTTATAACATTGTTTTTTATAGGCCAAGGTCAATGAATACAGCAACTGCTGAACAAACAAACGAAAACGCAAATCATTATGCCATTCAATCGAAAAAGCTGAATCTCTGGTATGGAGCATTTCAGGCACTTTTTGATATCGATCTGGATATTAAAAGCGGCATAATAACGTCATTAATTGGTCCCTCAGGCTGTGGAAAATCTACTTTTCTACGCAGCATTAATCGGATTAACGAACGTCTGGGATATGTCCGAATTGAAGGTGGTATTCATGTTCATAAGCAAAATATCTATGCAGATGATGTGGAGCTGATACAAGTTCGAAAACAAATCGGCATGGTTTTTCAACGACCCAATCCATTACCCGCCACCATAAAAGAAAATATCTTATTTGGTCATAAACTGCATATGAAAGATAAATCCTATTCATCGGCAGATTATGATGATATTGTTGAAAGTTCACTGCGCCAGGTCTTGTTATGGGATAAGGTCAAAGACAAGCTAAATCATAAAGCCATTAGTTTATCGCTGGAAGAACAGCAAAAACTCTGTATTGCTCGATTATTACCGGTAAAGCCCAATGTTTTATTAATGGATGAACCCTGTTCAGCGCTTGATCCCAAAGGTACAGCAGCAGTAGAAGAGTTGATTTGGGAGTTACGCGGAGAATATTCCATTTTAATGGTGACTCACAATATGGCTCAGGCCAGACGAGCCAGTGATGAATGTATTTTTATGCTCATGGGTAAGGTCGTAGAACATCAGAAAACAGATGATCTGTTTGTCGTACCAAAGTGTAAAGAAACTGCTGATTATATTGAAGGAAGATATGGTTAAGTTGCAAAACCAACAGGCATGAGGATAGAAGATGCGGTGGTCGAAGTACGTAAAGAAACACTAATGAGAATAGGTAATAATAAAATGACAATTGGCGTATTATTAATGAGGTATCCACAATATGAGCTTCATTGCAATCTCTGCTCTTGGTTAATTCGCTGATGATGTTTTTCAATTAACTTGATGTATTTTGGGGTATCACCTATATCTTCAAAAATAGGCTCATCAAATTCATCTTCACCGATAATTTTGGAACCCTTAACATAGGGTAAGGCTTCTTCAAAAGAATTCAAAGCGGAGACCAGTAACTGATGAATGACCATTTGTGAGGTCAGACCAGAATAGAGTTCCTGGATGGCTTCAATCTTTGCTGCCTCAGACCGGGAAACTGTAATTTTATAGTCTTCACCATCAAGAATTTCCTGAGGCAGCATTTTCCATCGATTTATTAATTGTTCAATTTTCATTCCGGCTCCCCTTTTATGATTAAACTCAACTTTAATACAAGTATAATCTATTCTGACTAATTTTCTAGGTTATTTGTGGTTCTTCACAAAAATGTGTATTTTTAATTATCAACAAAAGCACATGAAAGCTATACAGAAGAATACGTAGAGCGTAGAGACGTTGCATGCAACGTCTCTACCATTTGAACCTATCTGGTGAACCCGATAAAAAGTACGCAATAATGTGATGAACCTTATTTGTTTGTTTGGGAATAATCCACAGAAGTTGTGGATAACTTTGTTAATAAGTTTGAATAACCACATCAGAGTAGCTCTATAATTGCCTGCTATTTAATTTGATTGTTTTTTATACAGCCATCTGCGTATAATAATTAATTCTTTATTATTCAGAGTCTTATGATGTTTTATGAAATTAGCTATTGACATGAAAGGTATAGAATTAGTAGCTAATATTCACTTTTTAGTACAATTTTCTAAAAGTGGATAAGATTTATAAAAACAGCAGCTTATTACTAATTGATAAGGAGAATTCTAGAGTGTCATTGTAAGTTGTAAGGTTTTTGTCAGGCTTAAAAATTTGAGTAGAGTAAAAAAAGCCACCTCATAGAGATGGCCTTTTTTTTGATGCTGGATTTTATTGCAGATGATATTCGCCGGCTGTTTCATTATAGAAAAAAATGTTGCCGCTGCTTTGTCCTGCTGCTGCTGGATTGCTGCCCATATATTGATTGATGCCTCCAACACTGGCAATTTCTGCTTGTGAAAAATCAGTCGGATTAACATATTGTTCATACTCATAACTCCAGACTGAGTTTTGATTATGATCATCGCCATAACTGCGAATGCTGGCTGCGGTGCTTTGCTTATAACTCACATCAGCATATATGTTTGCAGACTCCTCATAGATAAGACTTGATAAAGAACTGTCAGCCTGTGCAATACCTGTGACAGCAACTGAAGCGAAAAGAGCAGAAGTTAATAATGTTTTTAAAGTTTTCATGATAATGTTTCCTTTTGTTTTAATTAAGTATGGCTTTAGTTTATAGAAAACATTTTTTTAATCTGTTCGTATTGATACGTGAAAAACTTCGGAATATACGTAATTGGGCTTTTAGGAATAGACGGCAGCTGCATGAAGGGATGCACATCCAGCTTGTCATTTGGCAATTACAGATAAATTCAGGCCACTCACTTATTGGGGCTGATTTTGAGAAAACTCTAATCCTGCTTTACATAAAAACGTTAAGTTCCATTTTTTTCAAAATATGATAATCAGCCATTGATGCTTCACCAATATTTTTTATGGGGATTTTTGCCAATAAGTTGCTGCCCTCAGTTGTTTGTCCGAGTTTTAGAAAAGCCGATTTAATGGCATTTCTAAAATCAACAGGTACTCTGGGATGTACAGCAATGGGATGAGAAGCAACAGGTTTAGTCTTATAAATAATTTGTAATGCTTCTCTGTAGTGTGACAGGATCGGTTGCCCCTCTCCAGTTTCCGGTGATTGTCTCACCATAGTCGTGGTATAGAGGAGCAAAATAGCAAACAATATTGGTATTTTAATAGCGATACCTGCGATATGAAGAGGCAGAATTATAGCGCCTATTATTTATGCCGTATGAATCAGAGTATCTGTTTTTTGCATAACGTTTACTGGCGTGAGCAGGTCTGTGATTTTTCTGCTTATAATGCGCCTGTTTGTTTTTATAGCGATTGTGTTCCTGCTTATAATGCGCCTGTTTGTTTTTATAGCGATTGTGTTCCTGTTTATAATGCGCCTGTTTGTTTTTATAGCGATTGTGTTCCTGTTTATAATGCGCCTGTTTGTTTTTATAGCGATTGTGTTCCTGCTTATAATGCGTCTGTTTGTTTTTATAACGATTGTGTTCCTGCTTATAATGCGTCTGTTTGTGTTTATAGCGATTCTGTTCCTGCTTAAAATTCGCCTGCTTGTTTTTAAAATGGCTCTGTTCCTGTTTATAATGCCCCTGTCTCTGCTCAGCATAAGCCTGATCGCTCATTGCGAACATTGCACCCAGCATAAAGATTGAAGTAGAAAATATGGTCAACCGCTTTAATAAAATAGTCATGATAATTTCCTCTATTCATTGATATTAATAAATACTTTCTGAAAACAACCGGCTTTAATTAGCAACAAGTCAATTACAATCAGAATAAGTATGTAAAATTTACTGCAAATTAAGATTCACAAATCAGTCAGTCCTACAAAGACTGCTTATATTTCCTGGCTCTTAAATTGCGACGCTGTTGTTTTAAAGCCTTAAATTTTTCCATTTGCTCGGTGTTGAGCACCGTGCTTAATTTAGCTTCAGTTTCTTGCCTGTGCTGCTTCCTCCATGTCCGGGATTCTTTTCGTTGTTGTTTCATAATAATCTGCACCTGTTTCTCTTGCTGTTTATCCAGATTAAGTTTTTTCGTCAGGCCGTAGCCGATAGAATTGGATTTTACTGCCTGATTCTGGTCGGGTCCCTTGCCATTGAATGCCTGTGCGAAGGCCAGAGGAGCAGATGTTAATGAAATGACTGCAATACCAATTAACAGTTTGTTTAATTTAGTGGGCATAATGACTTTCCTTTCCTTGATTGAAAAATAATTTCTTATCTTGGTTATCAGTCTATGCCTGGAATGAGCAGTGAGTATGAATAGAATGTGGAGAAATTGTGGAGTTTATTATTTATATGTTTTTTTCTGATTAAAAAGAGTTACTATTAGCTACCGTACAGAGAAATATCAACTTCAGAATGAATCTTAAAATTTGGCATAAACTGGCATTAATATTAATCGCCATTACAACCTTAACTGTTGTGATGAGTATTGGTTTGTCGCAACGCAGTTTTAAAAATGGCTTTGCCAATTATTTATACCAGCAGCAGCAGCGTCGTCTGGAAAATCTGGGCAATAATCTGCTGATAGCTTATGAAGAAAATGGTGATTGGGAATTTATTCGAGACAATAATCGTTTATGGTTTTTTTATTTGCGCGCCAGACATGAATCCTTTAATGCCAGTGAAAAATCCAAAAGAGAACGTTCACAAACCTTTTCTTCAGCGGATTATGAGGAGCGAAAAAAAGACTTTTTGCAATCATCCACCCGTCGTAAGTCTGCTTATAAGAAAAGATCCCCGAAACGAAGTTTGCTGGATGCTCAGAAAAAATTGATAGTCGGCAGACTATCCAATGAGACTGATATGCAATATTACCCCATCAAAAGTCAGGGACAAATTATTGCGTATATTCAAAGTAAGAAATTTACCGGAGTCACTGACCGCTTAGATAAAATGTTTGCAGCTCAGCAAAGCCGGGCTTTTTTTATCAATACACTGCTGTCATTAATTCTGTCAGTATTAGTTGCTTTGCTGGTATCGGTTTATTTTCGCAGGCGCATTAATGCCCTGACACAGATTGCTCAGCAATTGACTTCCGGACAATACCAGCAGCGGGTTATCATAAAACATAAAGATGAACTGGGACAGCTGGGGGAGGACTTTAATACTCTGGCCAGAACCTTAGAAAAGAATCAACAGTCACAAAGACAATGGATTGCCGATATTTCCCATGAACTGCGTACACCTGTTGCTATTTTAAAAGGTGAACTGGAAGCACTCGATGATGATATTCGTCCTTTGGATAAAACGGCCCTTATGTCACTGATGCAGGAAAGTGACCGTTTGAATAAATTGATTGACGATCTTTATCAGCTGTCCATCTCTGATATGGGCGCTTTAAAATATGTAAAACAGAAATTTATTTTTAATGACCTGATTGCAGAAATAATAGACAGCTTTGCAAATCGCTTTGAAAAACAAAATTTAATATTGCAACTTGAGAATAGTATTTCTCAGCAGTTTTTATTTAATGGTGATAAACAGCGTCTCTATCAGTTGTTGAGTAATTTATTAGAAAATTCATTACGTTATACCGATACTGGCGGTGCGGTTGTGATTCATTGTCAGGAGAATGACAGACAGGTCATCATATCAATTGAGGATTCAGCTCCGGGAATTGCACCAGATAAACTGCCGCATATATTTGAGCGACTGTTTCGCCTGGAAAATTCACGCTCTCGTGACAATGGTGGTGCTGGTCTGGGTTTGGCGATTGCCAGACAAATTGTAATCGCACATCATGGTGATATCTCTGCTCAGTCATCTGAACGAGGTGGGATCATAATTAAATGTGTATTGCCAAAGTAAAATTATGACAAAACATATTTTGATTGTTGAAGATGAAATAAAAATTGTCCGCTTACTGGAAGATTATTTTCATGCCAGTCAATTTGCAACATCAGCACTCTATGAAGGTACTCAGGTCGCTGAGTGGGTCAGAGAACATGAACCTGCTTTAATTTTGCTGGATTTAATGCTGCCGGGTAAAGATGGTCTGGATGTTTGTCGGGAAATTCGCCAGTTTTCCAATGTACCTATTATTATGATCACTGCCAGGGTGGAGGAAATCGATCGCATTCTGGGTCTGGAAATTGGTGCGGATGATTATATTTGTAAACCCTTTAGTCCACGTGAAGTGGTGGCACGCGCAAAAGCAATATTTCGCCGCCTGGACGTATCAGCCAGCCAGTTGCCGGAACACTCTTCAGGGCTGCTGCTTGATGAAGAAAAGTACCTCGCTCGTTTTAATCAGACTAATCTGGATTTGACTCCGGTTGAATTTCGACTCTTGTCTGTTTTGAAAAATATGCCGGGAAAAGTTTTTTCCCGTGAGCAGTTGATGAATGCTTTATATACTGATCACCGTATCGTAACCGATCGCACCATTGACAGTCATATTAAGAATCTTAGAAAGAAGCTGCATCAGGCTGGCTGTGCGGAAGAGATGATTCATTCTCTCTATGGCGTGGGCTATAAGTATGACTTTTGACTTTTCCCGCTTGATTACTAAGAACAATATTGCAAACTCGGACAGGCTCCTAGTCTTAATGCTGTTCCTTATCATGATAAATTGCTAAAATGCTTTTTCTTTTGATACCGAATTATGCTTAAATTTTCTAACCTTACATTACGCCGCGGTGTGCAGTTACTGCTCCAGGATGTCAATATCACCATTCACCCGCGACAAAAAGTGGGTATTACCGGTGGCAATGGCTGTGGCAAATCCAGCCTTTTTGCATTGATTAATGATCAACTTCATGCGGATAGTGGCGAATTTTTTATACCTCAAAACTGGGTCATCGCTCATGTGGCACAGGAATCTCCTTCATCTGAACTTTCTGCCATTGATTATGTTATTGATGGCGACAGCGAATTACGCCGCATTGAACAGGCAATCGCAGCAGCGAATGACACCGGACACGGTGAACTCTTAGGCAAATTATATGCCCAATTAGAAGAAGTGGATGGCTATACTGCAAACAGCAGGGCATCACAACTCCTGACCGGCCTGGGTTTTTTACAAAATCAGCTGCAAAATCCGGTTAACAGCTTTTCCGGCGGCTGGCGAATGCGTCTCAATCTGGCACAGGCACTCATGTGTCGTTCGGATTTATTATTATTGGATGAACCAACCAATCACCTTGATCTGGATGCCGTGCTGTGGCTTGAAGAATGGCTGAAAAAATACCCGGGAACACTTCTGCTGATTTCCCATGACCGTGATTTTCTTGATAGTGTTATGACCCATATTGCTCATATTGAACATCAGGCGATGACCTTATACAGCGGTAACTACTCACAGTTTGAGCGAGTTCGAGCAGAACAATTGTCGCAGCAGCAGGTTCTTTATGAACGTCAGCAGCAGGAAATCAAACACATTCAGAGTTTCATTAATCGCTTTAAAGCCAAGGCGACCAAAGCAAAACAGGCACAATCCCGGGTAAAAACACTGGAAAAAATGGAACTGATAGCTCAGGCTCATGTGGATTCCCCCTTTCATTTTGAATTTCATGCACCGGAAAAAGTCCCGAATCCTCTGGTCTCCTTAGACGATATTAAACTGGGATATGGAACAACGACTATTTTAGATCATGTGCACATTAACCTGCAGCCGGGATCGCGCATAGGACTGTTAGGCCATAATGGCGCGGGAAAATCGACACTGATTAAATTATTAGCAGGCGAACTAAGCGTTCAGTCTGGTCGTATTGAACGTTCCAGTGAATTACGCATAGGCTATTTTGCTCAGCACCAGCTGGAACAGCTGCATCCGGAAGATACCCCCATGGAACATTTCCAGCGGCTGGATAAAAGAGCCACGGAACAGTCTCTACGTAATCATCTGGGTAATTTTGGTTTTAGCGGTGACAAGGTGGAGTCAAAAATAGCGCATTTTTCCGGTGGTGAAAAGGCCAGGCTGGTCTTTGCCACGCTGGTTTATCAAAAACCTAATTTATTATTACTGGATGAGCCGACCAACCATCTGGATCTGGATATGCGTCATGCCATTAGTCTTGCCCTGCAGGAGTTCGAAGGCGCTATGGTCATTGTTTCTCATGATCGCCATCTATTACGCAGCGTCACCGATGAGTTCTATCTGGTGGCAGATCAAAAAGTGGCTGCTTTTAAGGGTGATCTGGATGATTATCGAAACTGGATCACCGAACAGAAAAAACGGGAGGCTCAGTCCTCTCAATTATCTAAACAATCCACTAATACATCGGTAAGTAATTCTCAAAACTCTTTCCCAAGTAAGAAAGAACAGAAACGGCTGGATGCAGAAAAACGTAAACAACTTCAGCCAATGAAAAACAGGTTGTCAAAACTTGAAAAGCAGATGGACAAATTAACTCATGAAAAAGAAACATTAGAAGGATTGCTGGCCGGCCCGGAAATCTATGAAGAAACGAATAAAAATCAATTGAAAGAACTTTTACAACAACAGGTAAAAACAATCCAGGCGCTTAATGAAACAGAAGAGCAGTGGATGCAATTGAGTGAAGAGCTGGAAGATGCGTAGATAATTATGTCACCTCAATATATACAATAGAACTATCAGCAGGGGATAGAATAATGAAAAAAATATTTAAATTTTTATTAAAAATTGTTGCTGCTCTGGTGATATTATTTTTTATCGCTTCAATTTTGATTTCTAATTTTGTTGATATTAACCAGTATAAAGGTGAAATAGCAGAACTGGTCGAACAGGAAAGCGGTTTGCAACTGAAAATTAATGGTGATATGAAGCTCACTATTTTTTCAGGTTTAAAATTTAATGCTGAAAAGGTTAAATTATTTCTAGGTGATGAGCTTATTGCAAATATCAATTCATTGCACATCGGAATGGATCCTTATTCTCTTTATATTGGAGAACCTGAAATTGATTCAGTTGAACTGGATGTTAAAACACTTAAGATGTTTAGGGATAAGAATGGTCAGTTTAATTTTTTACCTCTTTATAAAAATAAAACTGATAGTCAAAAGGGAGCAGTTTCAGTACAAGATAAGTTAGCATTAAATTATTTAGCTCTAAAAAATATACAACTTTCCATTGAACAATTCCAATATCTGGATGATTTGGAATCCGTGTCTGTAAAATTAAATTCAGTTAATGCATCTCTTTCACTTTTACCTATTATTGATCACCATGAGTTAGTGATTGATGATCCCAGAGTTTTGGTTGATTACACCTACTCGGGTGAGTTGGATATTAAACAGGCCTTGATTAACCAATTTCAGATTGCCGACCTGTCAATGAGTTTTAAAGATCAAAAAGGTGATTTTATTGCCGACAAACTGGCTTTTAATTTCATTCAGGAAGGTGCTGAACATGCTGCTCCACCATTAATGTTTGATGCCAAAGGAAAATTGTCATTTAAACTGCGTTACCATGTTCCTGAGGGGGCGTCTGAACCACTTTGGTCCCGGCCTGATATCATAAAAGTCGGAAAAATTGATTTTAGTCTGCCAAAATTGAAACTGTCGAAAAAAGAATTTCAGCTAGAAATTTCACAGGCTCAAGTTATGTTGGAAGAAGTTGCAATTTTTGAGACCAGCAAATATGCTCTGGATGATCTACAAATTAAATCATTGAATTTTGATGGTAAAACAATTGATGTCAAATTGAAAAATAAAGAGGAGTATCATTTTAATCAATTTGTTTTGCAGCTCAGCAACCTGCCGGTTATTCACAAAGGTAAATATATTGATATCATGTCCGAAACGTTTCTTAGAAAATTTTCTCAAAAGGGACGCGTGAAATTTTCTAGTGACAGCTTTTCAAACCAATATCAGGAACTTCAGAAAATTAATATGGCTCTTGAAGGAAAAAACAATAAAATAGCACTTGCTAATTTGTCATTTTACGCAATGGATTCCAAGGTTAACAGTAAGGGACATTTTTTGTTTAATAAAAAAGATCAAAAAGGTGCAGCTGAATGGCAGCTTAAAATTCATAGTGATAAACTGAATTTGAAACCACTTTTTTCGCTATTGAATTTGCCTGTTGAAATAAAAGGTTATGCTGCAATTGATACTAATCTGTCAGGTGCTTACAAAGATTCAGATTTTAGCGTTATTAGCGGGACAGTTAAGACCAAAGCAAATAACTTGCTCGTGAGTGGGATAGATGTTAATAGATTATTAAATGATTTTCAGAATTCTCAAAGCGTTGGTTTATTAGATGTTGGAGCGGTTGCATTGCTGGGACCTGCCGGCGTATTAGTCACCAAGGGTAACGATTATAATACACTTGTTAATACATTGGGTAGTAAAGGAACCAGTAAAATTAGGCAGTTAAATTCAGAAATATCTTATTCTGATGATATTGCAACGATGCATGATGTGGCATTTTCTACAGACAAGTATCGTCTTGCGGTAAAAGGAAAAGTTAACATAGATAAAAATACATTTATCAATTTTAAATTAGCTACCATAGACAAAGATGGCTGTCCTGTATATGAGGAAGAAGTAACAGGAAGCCTGAATTCTCCTACTGTTAAAAAAGTGAATATCCTGGTCAGCGGTGTTGTTAACCCTATTTCTTCACTGGTTTCAAAAATCAAAAAGCCTTTAAATATAAAATGTAAAGAACCTTTTTATGATGGGGTTGTAAAAGCGCCGCTTAAATAGTATCCATCCATGAACTCTCAGGCATTTCTCTGTCTTCGCAGCAGCGATTTTTCCATAGCACGAGCCGCAGCAGCAAAGCCGAATACAGAGGTGACACAGCTGGATGAGCCATAGCCAAAATTACAATCCAGGCTGACACCTTTTATCCCCGGTTTTTCCTGACCAACACTGCCGTCTGCCTGAGGGTAAAGCTGTTGTTCTGTGGAAAAGACGCATTCTACACCAAAGCGACTTTTGGGATTGCGGGTAAAATTATAATTGCAGCGTAGCTGCGAGCGAACTTTTGCGGCCAGCGGATCATTGTAGGTTTTACTTAAATCACAAATTTCAATGGCCGTCGGATTGCTGAGACCACCGGCACCACCTGTGGTAATGATGGGGATTTTATTACGCTTGCAATAATAGATCAGAGCGCTTTTATGCTTGACACTATCTATGGCATCAATGACGTAATCATATTTTTTTTGCTTGCTGTTGTATGAGTCTTTATGGAAATATTTAGAGAGATTATTTTCAGTCAATAGATCATCAATAGCATGACAATGACATTCGGGATTGATTTGCAGAACCCTTTGCTGCATAGCTGTGACTTTTGCCTGATTAATCGTTGCATCCAGAGTGTGGATTTGGCGATTGATATTCGACAGGGCGATATCATCATGATCAATCAAGGTGATTTCACCCACACCGGAACGTGCCAGCGCTTCTACAGCCCACGAACCCACACCGCCAATGCCAATGACACAAACATGCAGAGTCGGGATGATTTGCGCTTTATTTTTACCATAAAGCCTCTGGATGCCGGCAAAGCGTTCAGAGTAGTCATTTGATGTCACTATTATTTCCTGCATTGAGTTTTTGTGGATTTTAACAAAAGAAATGACTTTTTGCTCAGCTAACGGGATTTTTTATTCAGTGCATGGCTGCTTTTAGATGAATGTTGATAAGAGTTCCCCTGACACTACCCAAAGGTAATAGATAAATTTGTTATAAATTGAATATATAAACTCTTTGGTGATAGTTTTATCCGATGACTCAGGTCAATAGTAGACCAAATTAGTATATTAGAATAAAATGGTGAATCATCTTTATTCTATTACAGAAAGTTTTTCAATGGCGTTTTATGAGGTTTATCTGAATGCACTCAGAGAATAATATAGAAGCTGATAGCAATGATCACATTGAGGTCAAAAATACGACCTGTTATATGTGCGCCTGTCGCTGCGGTATTCGTGTCACCCTGAAAAATGGTGAAGTCCGCTATATTCAGGGTAATCCTGATCACCCCTTAAACAAGGGTGTTATCTGTGCCAAAGGGTCTTCCGGTATTATGAAGCAGTATTCACCGGCTCGTCTGACCAAACCTTTGCGGCGTAGAAAAGGGGCTGAGCGGGGAGATAATGATTTTGAAGAAATCTCCTGGGATGAAGCTTATGCCATTATGGAAGAGCGGCTAAGAGAAATTCGAGCCACTGATCCGAAAAAATTTGCGCTGTTTACCGGACGTGATCAGATGCAGGCTCTGACCGGTTTGTTTGCCAAACAATTTGGTACGCCGAACTATGCAGCCCATGGCGGCTTCTGCTCAGTCAATATGGCTGCAGGCATGATTTACACCATCGGTGGTTCTTTCTGGGAATTTGGCGGGCCTGATTTAGAGCGTTCCAAATTATTCATTATGTTCGGCACCGCAGAAGATCACCATTCCAACCCTCTTAAAATGCAATTGTCTGAGTTTAAGCGAAATGGTGGTCGTTTTATTTCCATTAATCCTATTCGTTCCGGTTATTCTGCCATTGCCGATGAATGGGTGCCCATTAAACCCGGCACTGACGGCGCGTTAATACTGGCCATCATTAATGAAATCATTCAGCAGGGCTTGTACGACCGGGATTTTCTGATCCAGTATACCAATTCTGCTGAGCTGGTGAATACCGAAGAAAGCAGTCCTTCAGAAGGCCTTTTTGTGCGTCAGGGCCCTGACGAAATTGATGATACCTGTGTTGATTCACAAAATAAATTATGGTGGGATCGACATGCAAACGGTCC
>DAOVUK010000167.1 GCA_030632625.1 Gammaproteobacteria bacterium | reverse complement strand
CTTTACACTTTACATTCATGTTCTTTAAAGAATGCCTATCATATGTAGGGGCGAATTCATTCGCCTTGCGAGATTGTAGACTCACATCCAGGCGAATGAATTCGCCCCTACAAGTGTAAAGATGAATTACTCTATTTGGTCGGTCCCCCAAAAGAAACAGTTTCTGATATTGTCCATATAAACAAAATCAGGCAGGCTCTGCCTCATAACCAGCAGTGGTGACTGCTGCAATCAGCTGGTCTTTATCCGCATTGCCTGAAACGATCGCACCACCCGGCTCCAGAGTAACGTCAACACTGTCAACACCATCAACTGCCTCAAGCGCCTTTGCAGCACTCTTAACACAATGTTCGCAGCTCATACCGGTAATTTTCAGATGAGTGATATCAGTCACTTATTATTCCTCTATCGTTATAGTTTTTAATTTTTTGCTTTAAAGAGCCTCAGCTTATTGTTTTACAATTGCCTTAAAGAATCTCAGTCGATTGGCATTGCTGACTACCGTAACCGATGACATCGCCATAGCAAAGCTGGCAAACATTGGATTGAGCAGCCATCCGGTTAATGGATAAAACAGCCCTGCGGCCAATGGTATACCAATCACATTATAGATAAAAGCACCAAATAAATTCTCTTTTATATTACGCAGGGTTGCGCTGGAAATAGCAATAGCGGTGCTGACACTTATAAGCGAATCACCCACCAGAGTAATATCGGCATTTTCAATGGCCACATCGGTACCGCTGCCAATAGCAAAACCCGTGTCTGCCTGAGCAAGTGCCGGAGCATCATTAACACCATCGCCAACCATACCCACCCGATAGCCCTGCTGCTGCAGCTCAGTAATTATTTCCAGCTTTTGTTCCGGCAGCAGTTCACTATAAACACGATCAATACCTAAGGTATTACCCACTGCCGTCGCTGTGTCACGATGATCGCCGGTACACATGACCAGCTGAAGCCCCTGCTGATGCAGAGCGTTAATGGCCGAAGCACTGTCTGCGCGGATCGGATCTTTGAGGATAAGCAAACCCATAAGTGTCTGCTTATTTGCCAGCCAGACGGGGGTACCTCCCTGTGATGCCTGCTGCGATGCGATGGTCTGCCACTGCGGTTCGATTGCTATCCCCTGTTCAGACATTAATTTCTCATTGCCGAGAAAATACTGCTGCTGATCAATATCACCTGAGATCCCGCGGCCGCTCATTGCTTGAAAATTATTACAGACTACGGCATCTATCTCTCTTTGCCGGGCAGCGCGGATAATAGCCTCTGCTAATGGATGTTCTGAAGCGGTTTCCATACTCAAAGCAATCTTAAGCAATTGTTCTTCATTTAGCTGTTTCTGATCCTGCTCCTGCCCAGTACCATAAATTTCAGTGCAATAGATTTCAGTAATTGACGGCTGACCTTCAGTTAGAGTACCCGTTTTATCCATTACCAGATGAGTAAGATGAGAAGCACTCTGTAAAGCATCACTATTTTTTATCAAAATACCCAGCTGTGCCGCACGTCCAGTGCCTACCATAATAGCAATTGGCGTAGCCAGTCCCAATGCACATGGGCAGGCTATCACCAGTACTGCAATGCCTGCAGTAAAGGCAAAAGCAAGCTGTGGCTGTGGACCAGACAGCCACCAGCCCAGAAACGTTATAATAGCAATAACAATGACAACGGGTACAAATACAGCAGAGACCTTATCCACTAAATTAGCAATCGGCGGTTTACTCAGCTGAGCCTTCTGCACCATGCTGATGATATTCGATAAAGTCGTGTCATCACCCAGGCGATTCACCCTAATGATGAGACTGCCGCCATGATTGCTGGTGCCGCCAATCACTTCATCTCCCACCTGTTTTGCAACGGCTAATGGTTCCCCCGTCAGCATGGATTCATCGATACTTGAAGAGCCTGAGATAACTTCACCATCAATAGGCACAGTTTCTCCCGGCTTAACCCGAATCTTATCGCCCAGGCGCAGCAAAGAAACGGGTATTATTATCGCCTGTTCTTCACGTACAATGGTCGCTGCTTTTGGCGTCAATTGTACCAATGCACCAATGGCTTCACTGGTGATCCGCTTTGCCCTGGTTTCCAGGGCATGACCAAACTGGAGAAAGGCTAAAATTAACACCGAGGCATCCAGATAGAGATGGTTGCCGCCACCGGGAATAAAGTCCGGATCAACAATAATAATAACCGAGGATAACCAGGCTGCAGAGGTACCCAGAGCCACTAAAGTATCCATATTAGATGATAAGTGTTTAGCCTGCTTAAGTGCAGTTTTATAATAGTTTCTGCCGCTGAACCACATGGTAAACAGACAGACTAAAGCAATAAATGCCCAGAAAAACTGTCCCCCAGCTGATGACAACTCAGGGAAAAACCCGCCCATTTCACCCGCCATCAGAAAACTGCCGACACCACCGGCTAAAAAAGCCCGTTGCCAGGAGAGACGCATTTCACGATGCGCCTCTGCTGCCTGAATCTTATGCGGATCTTCAAATTGCTCTTCAAGTGACGCGCTATAATCTGAGTTTTTCAATTGTAATAGCAAGTCTGCCGGATGCAGATGAGTTTTTAAGCTGACGACAGGCCAGTCATACTCAATATCTGACGCCAGGTTGCTTAACAAAGAGTTCAGCTGATCATCCCTGGCACCCTGAAATTGCAGAATAAGCTGATCTTGTGCAATACTTTCTGCAATACTTTCTGCAATGAGATGGGCATCATAACCCTGATCAATAATTGCATTAAGCACGGTATTGGGATCACCACCGGTGATCCAGGCCTTTTTTTCAATCAGGTTTATTTGCGCCAGGGTCACATCAGACACTGCAGTAACAGCCTTTTGTACTGTTGCCACACAGGAGGAACAGGTCATATCAGCAATATGAATCTGATAGCTGTCTGCTGCTGAGGGATCTTTACTCGCTGAAGGCTCTTTACCCGCTGAAGGCTCCTTATCAGCTAAAGGCTCTGATATCGAATAACTTTCAGGGATTTCGGCTGGTAGTTTTGCAGGATATCCAGCTTCAATAATTGCCTCAATCACTTCATGGGGCAAACCACCATTCACTATGACACAAGCACCGGAGAGATCTACTTTTGCCGAGCTGACACCAGGCACAGTCATAACAGCCTTCTCAACTGCGGCAACGCAATGCTGGCAACTCATATCATCCACTAAAATCTGATATGAGCCCTCGTTGTAATCACTTTCAGTTTCAATATGGTCCATTATTTCATCACAGGTCTGTCAGTTTATCTTCTCTTCAGTCATATAATATATTATATACCTATAAAGAAGATTGTGGGCGACATGGTGCACTATAGCTAGTGTCTATCCGTTAATTCGGCTCTTAACCTCCCCTACAATTATGGTTCTTCACATTATTGCGTACTTTTTGTATTCATCCGGTGAATTCAGCCATTCATAGATATGGTAGAGACGTTGCATGCAACGTCTCTACAGTTTGGAAAAGTACGCATTTTGTGAAGAGCCACAAGTATGAATTTATAATCTATTGAATAGCTAAGTCTTTTCTCTGTAGGGGCGCTCTTTACTACAAGAGTATTCGCCTAAAACTATCAATTTACGGATGCACACTATCTATTCTGGTTATATTGCTGATAGCAAATGAGCTTATTTTTGAAAAGTAATAAAGACAGCCATACTTAACCAGCTGATGATAAGTAAAATCCAGGCTAACCATTGAGTTTTACAATGAATTGCCTCATTGCTTTCTGTTTCAGCCGACAGGCTGCTTTGTTGATTTTGAGTTGCTTTTTTATGAGTGAGCTGCTTTTTTAATTTACCCAGTTCACGTGCTTTGCCTTTTTGTTGTTTTTTATATTCTGCAATGCCCTTTTGTATGCCCTGAGCGATCAGTTTAGTTTGCTCTTTAGTCTGATTCCGCTTCTGAGTCGCTCTGGCAATCACAGCTGCTTCATTAATTGTTTCGGCTGATGGCTGCTGTTGTTTTTTGTACTTTGACATTTTTTCATTCCTGATCATTTCAGTGAGAGAGAAGTCGAATATAACTCACCAGTGCCTCGGCATCACTTTGACTGAGTATACCTCTCCAGGCCGGCATAAATCGTCCTTTGCCATCCAGAATACTTTTGACTATGTCGCTATTGGTAAGAGGGTTGGTTACATTGGGATTAGTATGATCCATCGGTGTGACGCCCATGAGATTTGTCATAATGCCGTCACCATCACCTTCTACACCATGACAAACCTGGCAATACTGCTGATAAAGCTGCATACCAACCTTTGGATCACCCATCAAACTATGTTTCGTAATGCCCATAAATCGCAGGTATGCGATCAATGATTTGAGCTGAGGCTCGCTGAAAACATCCTTCCATTCAGGCATAGCATCACTGAGCAGGTTATGACGGTCACGACCGGTTATTGTCTGCCGTCCCTTTCCGGTAATGATTTTTGTGAGAATGGTATCACTTCTGGAGCGCACGGTAGTGGTCAGATCGGCAGGACTGATCTGCATCGCCTTGGCCAGCGGACCATCACCTTTACCATCGGTTCCATGACATAGCTGGCAATAGGAAACATATAAGCGTCTTCCTTCATAAGCAGGTGGTGGATTAGCAAATATCTGAGGTGCACTCATTGCAAGGATACTCAGCAGCAACAGCGTATGAATGGTATTTTTCATGATTATCCTTCTATTAAAATCGTTAGCCAAATTGATTTGAGGTAATTTTTAAACCACATTAAAACTCTTTGTATATTCTCGCCAGAGGATGACCTTTTGCCTGCATGTCCAAATCCAGAAAATATCCATAGGGTGTCTGAACAGCATCGTAGTTAACATTTTTCAGGCGAACTTCTACTCGATTAAGTAGTGCCTGTGCCGCTTGTGCATCTGCTTTTTCCTCGCCTAAATGAGTAAACGAATGCAATATTATTGGACTATTATGCCATTTTTTAGCGAGCCACTTCAGATTTTTAAGTAATTTTTTTTCCGATGAACTGCCTTCGAGTACATCTTTTGGTTCAACATGAATAAACGCAACCACGGCTTCATGATATTTACCCTGCACGGAGTCGAGGACTAAGTCAGGTGCAGATTCAAGTGTTTTAATGGCCGGTGTCCAGTAAAATTTATCACAATACCACAACAAAATACGCATTATTATTAATTTTCCTTAGAGATTATTCTATGATGTTTCACAGAATCCAGGTATTCATACTTTAGGGCTGGGTCAGCTGAGAGCCTGAACTGAATAATTAACTCATAAATAGCTTGCAAAGTATATGGAGCAAAAATTGACAAAACACAGGACAGGACATAATTGGTCAAATTATGAGCCTTTTCAGCCCGCGTATGGTTTAAGACACCGGCATTTTCAGACAATTTTTCCTGCCCTCTTTAGAAGACAGGCACGACCTGTAATAGAAATTGAACGCTTTGAGCTGCATGATAATGATTTTGTCGAGTGTTATTGGCACCACTCTCCGCCTGAAGACCGGAAAGCAAGTCAAAAACCCATTGTTATTTTATTTCACGGCCTGGCAGGCTCATTTGAGTCACCCTATATTAAGGGAATGATGAACACCTTAAAAAAAGCAGGTTTTAGTTCGGTTTTAATGCATTTTAGAGGATGCTCCGGAACAATGAACCGTTTACCACGCTCCTATCATAGTGGTGATACGGCTGATGCAAAAGCGTGGATAGAATCATTGCAGCAGCGCTATCCCAGGAGTCCCCTTTTTGCTATCGGATTTTCATTAGGCGGCAATATGCTGTTAAAGCTTCTGGGAGAATGGGGCCATTCATCACCACTATGCGCCGCTGTTTCCGTCTCTGCACCACTGCAATTAGACATTTGTGCCCGGCGGATGAATCAAGGGTTTTCCAGGTTTTACCAATATATATTACTCAAAGCACTTAAACACAATTTATTGAGAAAATATAAAAAGCACGATATGAAATCACTGATAGGTATCGACGAAAAACAGGTCAGACAATTAAAAACTTTCTGGGCTTTTGATGATATTTATACCGGACCTATTCATGGTTTCAGTTCTGCAGCAGACTATTATCAACAATCTAGTTCAAAGCAGTATTTGCAGGCAATCACCACGCAAACATTAATCATTCATGCTCTGGATGATCCGTTTATGTCACCTGAAATAATTCCTGGGCAAGACGCCATACCCGCTAACGTACAACTTGAAATACATGCCTGTGGAGGTCATCTCGGATTCATCAGCGGTCATTTTTTGAAACCGCAATACTGGCTGGAAAATCGTATCAGCCAATATTTCAAAACATTTCTTATCAGCTAAAGGCCGCAAAGATTTTAAACGTTTGAGAGCTCGGGGAGTCCCCGTTATTCTGCTTGGAAAACAAAGAATGGATGGCTTTGACATTGCTGCATTTAATAAAATGTATCGTGGTTAAAAATCACAATGACCCTGTCTAATCTTCGATTAAACGGATACCATCCCTTTCAATACTGATCATTCTCTGCTTATATAAGCGGCCAATGGCCTTTTTAAATGCACCTTTACTCATCCCAAATAGTTCTGAAATTAACTCTGGATCAGATTTATCATGCACGGGTGCAAAGCCTTTTTTACTCTTTAAGTAACTTAAAATTATATTGGCATCCTTATCACGGGTTTCCTGACCGCCCTGAAGACTTAAATCAATTTTCCCGTCTGCTCTAACCTGCTTAATAAAACCTTTTTTATTCTGCCCAAAACTTAAACGCTGAAACACCTCATTTTCATATAAAACACCCCAGCAACTATGGTTAATAATCGCTTTGTATCCCAGTTCAGTGCTGTTGGCAATAATCAGGTTCACCGCTTGCTGCGGTTTAAAGTCATGCACTTTATCTTCATCAATAAACTTATCAATTTTTGAAGAGGCGGTAATTCGACCATCCACTTTATCAAG
>DAOVUK010000152.1 GCA_030632625.1 Gammaproteobacteria bacterium | reverse complement strand
TCACCATTCATCATTTTTGTGGTCGCAAACTTCATTTCACGAGGCATGGTAAAAGCTTTACGCATGATCTCACCAGGTACTTTCATATCCTGACGATCAACGGTGCCTGTATTTTCCACAGTAAATGAATTTGCCTGAGCCAGTTCATCAAAAGAAACACCCTCGGTTAACTGTTTTACTAACTCAGTTGCCTTTTCCTGTGCTTTTGCTGTCAATGAATCCTTCTTTAAGCGGTTTGCAATTTTTTCTTTAACTTCTTCTAAAGGTTTAGCATCCGCAGGTATTCTTTCAATCACTCGAATAACAACAACATGATCATCACCTAATTCAATTAAGTCACTATTATTACCTTCTTCAAGAACGCTCTCACCAAAAGCAATATTGAGCAATTTAGCATTTGAAAAAATACCTTCACCACCCTTAGTGCTCATCAGCTTGCTTTCTTTAATCTTCATATTAAGTTCTGCAGAAACTGATTCCAAAGAATCCGGCTGCTCATAAGCCATTGTCTGCATCAACTCAACTTTTTCAAAATATGAATTTTCTACCTGATCAAACTGAATAGACTCAATTATCTCACCTTTAACAGTTTCCAGAGGTTTTGCTTCACCCCCTTCAATAGAAGTGAGTTTAATTATGTGATAACCAAAAGAAGATTCAATCAGTTCAGAAACATCACCCGGGTTTAAAGAAAATGCACTTTCTTCAAAAGCTGGAACCATTTGACCTCTTCCAAAAAATCCAAGATCACCACCATTTTCAGCAGAACCCGGATCCTTTGAGTATTCTTTTGCCATTTCAGAAAAATCAGCACCCTGATTTATTTTATCCAGAACTGTCTGGGCTTCTGCTTTCACTTTGTCTTTGCTCTCTGTGTCAGCATCAGTTGGGAAAGTAAATAGAATATGGCTCGCCTTACGACGTTCTGTTTGAGTGTACTGCTGCAGGTTATCCTGATAGTATTTATTTATCTGCTCATCTGAAATTTGTACATCGTTGGCCAGAACTTTTCGCGAAATTTCAAGATAAGCTAACTTAATCTGTTCCGGATTTTCAAACTGATTTTGAAAATTTTGATAATAATTTGTTATTTCTTCATCAGTTACTGTCACAGCATCTTGAAAACTTTCAGCTTTAATAATTGTATAAGCCAGATCTCTTTTTTGTTTAACTAATTGAATAACACGTTTAACTTCCTGCTCTGAAACAAAAGAGGAGCTATTGATGCCTTCAGAAAATTGCTGCAGCAATAATTGTGTTGCTATCGATTGACGATAATTGGCCTTACTATAAGCACTTGGTAAATACCGGTTATAGAGTTCTTCTGAAAAAAGACCATCCAGTTGAAAACTACTGTCAGTACGAACATAAAAATCGATTTGTTGTTTACTGATAGACTGACCAGAACCTGCCAGAAAATTAATCAAAGCACGGTTATTAATTAATTTTTCCAGTACGACTTTCTTGATAAGTGCATCGTCCAGCTGGCCTTTATATTCTTTTGATTCGTTCTGGACAGCATTTTGAAACTCCTGAACAGAAACTTTATAGTCACCCACATTAGCTACTGATGGATTTGCATCAGGCGTGATATAACTATTAATACCCCATAAGGCAAAAGGAATTGAAATCAGAATAACGATTACCCAGGCAAACCAACCTGTTGCCCTTTCTCTGATACTATGTAAAAGCATTAATTTATCTCATCCAATAATGTAAAAAAATTTACAAAAAAAAAGCGCGTCAAAAACGCGCTTTTCAAATATGGCGGAACGGACGGGACTCGAACCCGCGACCCCCTGCGTGACAGGCAGGTATTCTAACCAGCTGAACTACCGCTCCAAATTCTTTTAATAAAAAAAGTTCTAATAAAAACAGTTCAAATCTAAATTGTATTTTTAATGATTTAATAAAATACATGTCGATTAAATATTAAGTGAAACTGAATTTAAATGGTGGGTAATATAAGATTCGAACTTATGACCCCCGCCTTGTAAGGGCGGTGCTCTAACCAGCTGAGCTAATCACCCGATAGCATTTCAAATGAACGCTTTTTTATAAAAGCGTTCCTTAGAAAGTGGCTTAGTTTACCGCTTCTTTTAACGCTTTACCAGCTTTAAATGCAGGATTTGCTGATGCTTTAATCTGGATAGTTTCACCAGTACGAGGATTACGTCCAGTACGCGCAGCTCTCTGTCTTACTTCAAAAGTTCCAAAACCAATCAGAGTGACAGGCTCATTATTAGCAAGTGAATCAGTAATTGCTTTAATTGTTGCATCTAATGCACGGCCAGCTGATGCTTTAGGTAAGTCCGCATTTTCAGCAATAGCGTTTATTAGTTCAGATTTGTTCACAAAAGCTCCCCTTTTTTGTACCTATAAAAAACATATATAATCATGTTTGATTTTTAAAAAATCAAAATAAAAAACCCTAATCAGTCACTTTAAAAAGATAAAAAGTAAAAATGTTATTATAGATAAATAAGATATAAAAAATTAAATACACAAGTGTTGTGTAACAACGGATACAGCCATATTGAAGCAAAATTTATTGTTAAAATCTAGCAAAATTTATAAATTCTTTGAAATAATATAAAAACAGACACTGCACATCAATTAATGCAGTTCATACTAGTCATATAAAATTTTAACAAAACAAAGTGTTACAACTTATTTAAGAAAATATTATATAAAAAAATTTTGCAGGATATTATAAAAAAAACACTTAAAATTTATTAAATAAATTTATGACTGAATACAAAATAAAGAAATAAATGTATAAAAAAACATCAATGAATAAACATTGATGTTTTTTTATCGATATTTTTTTACAAAAACAAGCTTAAAACAACACACTAATGTGCTCTAATACCGGTCGCTTTTTTTCTTGGTTTAACCTTTGCAGCAGTTTCTATTTCTTTAACTGCTTCGGGCATATGAACCAGAGCAATTTGCAAAACTTCATCAATCCACTGTACTGGTATTATATCCAGTTTTGATACAATATTTTTAGGCAGGTCAACCAGATCTTTTTTGTTTTCTAAAGGAATAATAACGGTTCTTATACCACTCCTCAAAGCCGCCAGAAGCTTCTCTTTAAGGCCGCCAATAGGTAAAACTTCACCTCGCAGTGTTATCTCACCCGTCATGGCAACATCGGCTTTCACCGGTATTTCTGTGAGGGCAGAAACGAGCGCTGTGCACATTCCGATACCAGCACTTGGCCCATCTTTTGGAATAGCACCTTCGGGAACATGAATATGGATATCTTTTGTTTCATAAGTTTCATGGGGGATACCTAATGTGTCTGAGCGACTACGAACCACAGACATCGCTGCCTGAATGGATTCTTTCATCACATCACCCAGTTGACCGGTGACACTATTTTTTCCTTTACCCGGCATGACAACAGTTTCAATTGTTAAAATTTCACCACCGACTTCCGTCCATGCAAGACCTGTAACCTGACCAACCTGATTTTCCTGCTCAACACTGCCATAACGGAAGCGGCGAACACCCAGATATTTTTCAAGATTACGACTGGTCACAGACACTTTTTTGGTTTTCTTATCCAATAAAATTTCTTTGACAACCTTACGGGCTATTTTAGCAATTTCCCTTTCGATACCCCTCACACCCGCTTCACGCGTATAATATCGAACAATATCATGAATCGCACCGTCACTTATGGTTAATTCTGTCGCTTTTAAACCATTGTTTTTCAGCTGTTTAGGAATTAAGTAACGAGAAACAATATTGACTTTTTCTTCTTCGGTATAACCCGGCAGGCGAATGACTTCCATTCGGTCAAGCAATGGTCCGGGAATATTCATACTATTCGAAGTCGCTACAAACATCACTTCTGACAGATCGTAATCCACTTCCATATAGTGATCATTAAAGGTATTGTTTTGTTCCGGATCTAAAACTTCTAATAAGGCTGATGAAGGATCGCCGCGCATATCCATGGCCATTTTATCAATCTCATCCAATAAGAAAAATGGGTTTTTGACTTCAACTTTGGACATGTTCTGCATGATTTTACCCGGCATAGAGCCGATATAGGTGCGTCTATGACCACGAATTTCAGCTTCATCACGCACACCACCTAAAGACATCCGGGTAAATTTACGGTTGGTTGCCCTGGCAATGGATTGTCCTAAAGATGTCTTACCTACACCTGGAGGGCCAACCAGACATAAAATAGGACCTTTGAGTTTTTTCATGCGCTGCTGAACAGCAAGATATTCTAAAATACGCTCTTTAACTTTTTCCAGTCCGTAATGATCTTCTTCCAGAATCGCTTCTGCCCTGGCAAGGTCATGACGTACTTTTGAACGTTTTTTCCATGGCACATTGGTCAGCCATTCCAGATAGTTTCTGACCACAGATGCTTCTGCTGACATGGGTGACATCATTTTTAATTTGTTCAGTTCTGCCATGCCCTTTTTCTTAGCTTCAACAGAAAGGCCGGTGTTTTTAATTTTGTTTTCCAGCTCTTCAAGTTCATTGGGCACATCATCAATATCATTCAGCTCTTTCTGAATCGCTTTCATCTGCTCATTCAGATAATATTCACGCTGACTTTTTTCCATTTGCTGCTTAACACGACTACGAATGCGTTTTTCTACCTGGAGAATGTCAATTTCAGATTCCATTTGTGCCAGCAAATGTTCAAGACGTTCACGTATATCTGAAATTTCCAGAATAACCTGTTTCTCTTCAATTTTAAGCGGCATATGGGCAGCTATGGTATCAGCCAGCCGACTTGGATCCTCAATACTTGATAATGAAGATAGAATTTCAGGTGGTACTTTATCATTCATCTTGACGTATTGGTCGAATTGATTCATTACCGTTCGAGTCAGTACGTCGGCTTCTCTGTCATCAATTTTATTGCTTTCACAAATTGATATTTGAGCAGTATAGAAGTCATCTGAAGTAAACAGATTTTCAACCTGAGCACGCTCATCACCTTCCACTAAAACTTTGACCGTGCCATCCGGTAATTTCAATAATCTGAGGATAGAAGCAATTGTACCAACAGTATTAATATCTTCAGGTTTCGGATCATCATCTGAGGCATTTTTTTGGGCAATCAGGAGAATTTTCTTGTCACCTTCCATGGCTGCTTCCAGCGCATGGATTGATTTTTCACGCCCCACATAAAGAGGTATCACCATATGAGGATACACAACAACATCTCTTAGCGGTAAAACCGGATATATTTGTGTTGTATCAGTTATTTTAGAAATATTGCTTTTATTCTCCATCAAGGAGCCCTCTCATATTACTTATTGATATGTACTAAATATGGGTGTTACGGGTAAGAAATCAAGTCGAAATAGTCTTTATGAAGGCTTAAACATAAAAAAGAGGCCCTAAAGCCTCTTTTTTATATTGATACAACCCTCAATTACTTCAGCAGAATAATGCTAATTAATTATTCTCCGGAAGCTTTTTTATCAGCATTTGCATATATAAGCAGCGGCTCAGATAAACCATTAATCACCGATTCATCAACAACTACAGTTTCCACATCCTCTATAGAAGGCAGTTCATACATGGTATCCAATAAAGATTGTTCCAGAATTGAACGCAAACCACGTGCTCCGGTCTTTCTCTCCATAGCTTTTTTAGCAATCGCTTTAAGTGCCTCTTCCCGTAAATCGAGTTGTGCACCTTCCATTTCGATCAGTTTGCTATATTGTTTCGCTAAAGCATTTTTTGGCTCAGTAAGGATCCGAATCAGCGCTTCTTCATCCAGTTCACGCAGAGTAGCAATAACAGGCAGACGACCGACAAACTCCGGAATCAAACCATAACGGGTTAAATCTTCAGGTTCTATATCATCAAGCAGATCACCAAAACTTTTCTTGTCGTCCTTACTGGTCACTTCAGCACCAAAACCAATACCACCTTTTTCAGAACGTTCGCGTATCACTTTATCCAGCCCTGAAAAAGCACCGCCGCAAATAAACAGGATATTAGCGGTATTAACCTGCAGAAATTCCTGCTGCGGATGTTTACGGCCGCCTTGTGGTGGAACAGATGCAATAGTACCTTCAATTAATTTTAATAATGCCTGCTGCACACCTTCACCTGAGACATCACGGGTAATGGACGGGTTGTCTGATTTGCGAGAAATTTTATCAATTTCATCAATATAAACGATACCTGTTTGCGCTTTCTCAACATCATAATCACATTTTTGCAGAAGCTTCTGGATAATATTTTCAACATCTTCACCCACATAGCCCGCTTCAGTCAATGTGGTTGCGTCAGCAATAGTAAAGGGCACATCCAGCATACGCGCCAAAGTTTCTGCCAGCAGCGTTTTACCAGAACCGGTGGGGCCAATCAGTAAAATATTGCTCTTTGATAATTCCACATCGTCTTTCTTATAACCGCTTTCCAGTCGCTTATAATGATTGTATACAGCAACTGCGAGAATTTTCTTAGCGCCTACTTGCCCAATAACATATTCATCAAGATTTTTATTGATTTCACGCGGCGTGGGTAATTTTTTACCCGGGACTGAACCGCCCTGTTCCTGAATTTCTTCACGGATAATATCATTACAGAGTTCAACGCATTCGTCACAGATGAATACTGAAGGACCGGCAATTAATTTTCTAACTTCATGCTGGCTTTTACCGCAAAATGAGCAGTAAAGTAACTTGCCATTTTCATCTTTATTTTGAGTATCATCACTCATAAAACGAACCTCATTTTAGGGTACTGTAAGTCCCTGTTTTTATTGTATAGTTAACATATATAAGACTTATTGCTTAATAAATCAACATTTATTATCAGATCGATACAATTTTAGCTTTTTTCTTTAGCATTGATTTCCCGCTGACTGATCACCTTATCAACCAGACCGTAGTCAACTGCCTGGTCAGCACTGAGAAAATTATCCCGGTCTGTATCCTGGGCAATTATATCCAGACTTTGCCCGGTATGATCAGCCATGATCTGATTAAGCTTATCTTTGAGAGTAAGAATTTCTTTGGCATGAATGGCAATATCCGATGCCTGTCCCTGAAAACCACCCAGCGGCTGATGAATCATCATACGTGAATTGGGCAGACAGTAGCGTTTACCCTTAGCGCCACCGGTCAGAAGTAAGGCACCCATACTGGCAGCCTGGCCAATACACATTGTACTCACATCCGGTTTAATAAACTGCATGGTGTCATAAATAGACATCCCGGCAGTCACAGAACCACCTGGAGAATTAATATAGAGGTGAATATCTTTAT
>DAOVUK010000054.1 GCA_030632625.1 Gammaproteobacteria bacterium | reverse complement strand
GCCAGGCTTTGCAGCTGGTTGGGTTTTCGTCTGCTCTGCAAGGGCATAATAATCCAGGTTTAACTGGTTTAAAGCCAGGTCAAATCCATAATGTGGTGCCTGAAAGTTGCTGATAGAGGCTGTACCTTTTAAAGAGGTATCATCCAGATTTGCTGCTAATGAACTGATGGTCACAACATTTTTGTCGCCCTTGAAAGTCATTTTTGCATCGGCTGTATTCAGTGCCTTAGCTTCTTTCATTTTGGGTAAAGCCGCACCAAGCGTTGCCGCCAGTTTTTTAGGTGAGAATTGTTCAATACTCACCTGGCCACTATATTCCGGAGCGCTGTCCAGTTTATCAGCATGGAATAAACCATTGATGACCATGTCAAATGAGGTGAGTTTCATGTTATTGATATCCAGCATCTGGGTTTTTCCATCAAAGCTGATATCACCGCTCAGTATTGTTTTATTGGCACCGCCAGGCAGAATATCACCGCTTAAATCAAGGGACAGTGTTGTGCCGGGTAATTTGAATAGCTGCCGGGACAAAGAAATGGTCGGTGAGGTCTTTAGCCTAAAGTCACCCGTTATTGCCGGTTGACTGCTCTCAATATGAGTTGCAATATCCAGTTCAAAGGGCTTGTCTTCAATTAATTCGCTGATACTGATATTGCTTTTTGATAAGCTGATTTGCTGGTTTGCCTGTTCATCTGTCCAGCTGATAAGGGCATCAGTGATTGTCAGACCGGCAACACTAATGGCCGGCATCGAGTCTTTATCGGAATCTGTTTTAGCGGCTGTCGGCGCTGGTTTTTCCTGTTTAGAAGAGGGGGTTGAGTCAGCTGAGAGGTCAGCCCAGTTAGTTACTCCCTGCTTATTTTTGATCAGGTTCAATTCCATGCCGGTTAATTTGATTTCACCGACATCCAGACGGTTGTCTGTCAGTAAGGGCATGATAGAGACAAACAGGGATGCGCCCTGCATTCTGGCAAATGGTTTGTCTGCAAATCCTTTGGCATTGCTGAGTTCAATTTTCCCCAATTCCAGTGAAACAGATAAAGGCAGGGAAATGGACAGATCAATATCCCCTTCAATTGTTAATGTTCGTCCAGTTTTATCGTAGACCTGTTGGGCTATTTCATCTTTATAATCATTAGGATCAATCAGGATAGGCAGCAGGACACTGGCCAGTACGACAATAAGAACGAGTGAAGCAACAATCCAGAGAAGTATTTTGAGCAATTTTTTCATATTTTTTCCGGTTTTAAATAATAAAAGAAGGCTGTGTCACAATCATGTTTGATAAAGTGCTTACACGGCTGCTTTAATTTTCCATAATAGGTATTAAAATATATAAATGTTACAATAGCAAATCAAACAAATATTGTCGGACAATATAAGAATATTACTATATGGATTTTATCAGATAACAAAAAAAGAGAGTTTTGTGCCGCATAGTACTGAATTTTGCAGGAACGTTTTACAAACAACAGCTCAGCTGACTTCGCTCAGAGATGAGGAGTCCCTGGTGGCGGCATTTTTTGACGTAGTGATGCAGCAGTTTACTGATATGGAAAGTATTGCTTTGTTCAGGCTTGAAAGGATGTATGACAAGGAGCCTGCTCTGACAGTTGAGGCTTTTCAACATAGAAATAAAATTTTGGACTTAGCCTCATCGGAATCAGCTGCTGAGACGGGGCCTAATCATTCACAACATAATGGCATGGAGAAAGATTTTTTTGACTGCCTGCAGCAAACTATTCTGAAAAACACTGAACTTGATGAACATATCGAATCTATCCCGGGACATGATTTTCTAATCAAAAAAGTTAATCAGGACAAGCAAATTAGCTTTTTTATTGTGTACCAGTTTGCAGGCAAAACCAATATTGAACTGCACAATAAGTCCGCTTCAAATTCCCCACGGGATAATTGCGCAGCAACAATTCAGTTGATTCGATATCTTTCTGACATTTATAGTAATCATCAGCTGCTGATCTCATTAAATGATAAGGATTCTTTAACCGGGCTTTATAATCGTAAGTTTTTTGATCGTAAGATGAATCAGTTGTCACAAGTGAGTGGGCATCAGCTTCGTCGCCAGGCAGAAAACAACAATTGTGATTATCTGGCTATTCTGGATATTGATCACTTTAAAAAAATAAATGATACCTATGGTCATCTTTCTGGCGATGAAGTGCTACTGCATTTTGCCCAGCAAATGCAAAAAGTTTTTCGTGAAGAGGACTGGTTATTTCGATATGGCGGTGAAGAATTTGTGGTCATATTAAAATGTATTGACTGTTCGCTTGTGGAATCAATTCTACACCGTTTCAGAGCTCATATTGAATCCTATCATTTTCCTAAGGTTGAGCAGGTCACCGTTAGTATTGGTGTCACCCGGCTGGAGGGCGGTAAAATGCAGAGTGATATTGTTGAGCGAGCGGATCATGCTCTTTATTATATCAAAGAGCACGGCCGGAATAATGTGGCTTATTATGAAGAGTTAGTTCGCAGCGGTCTGTTATAGGAAATTGTCACTCAGGATGATATTTTAACTTGATCGCTTACCACCCCTAGCTGTAAATGGCCTTAATTTCTTTTTCAAAGTGCTGCAGCACTTTAGGACGCTTCACTTTTAGAGTAGGGGTCAGGATGCCGTTTTCGACAGTCCAGGGATCCAGAGTTAAAATGACTTTGCGTATTTTTGCATAGCCCGGAAAATCATGCAGAACTGTTCTCAGATGGCGCACTATCTGGCTGTGGATTGTTTTGTTTTGCAGATTGTCTTTATCAAATGGATCCAGTTTGTTTTGTTCGGCAATTTTCACCCACTCTTCAGAATTTAATTCCAGAATCGCACCTAAATAAGCCTGACCTTCTCCTAGCAGCAGGGCCTGCTCAAACAGGGGATCCATGACAATGGTATTTTCAATATCGGTTGGTGGTATTTTTTCACCATTAGACATAATTAAAATATCTTTTAAGCGGCCAGTGATATAAACGTGCCCTGTTTTATCGTCAATACGGGCCTGGTCACCGGTATGAAACCAGCCTTCAGGATCAATAGCCTGAGCGGTTGCTGCATGATTGTTCCAGTAACCCAGCATAACTCCGGGACTCTTGATCAATAATTCCTCGCTATCACCAATTTTCATGTCAATACCATCCAGGGGATGGCCTATAGAACGTGGATCATTATTATCAATTCGATTAAATGAGGCAACCGGACTGGTTTCAGTCAAACCATAGCCCTGAATTAATGTCAGTCCGAGGCCAATAAATGTTTTTGCCACAGGAAATGGAATGGCAGCACCACCTGTTGCAGCAAGTCTGAGTCTGCCGCCGAATTTCTGCATGACTTTATCAGCAACAAGATGTTTCAATAATGGCCATAACAGGCAGGAGAAACAGACACTGGAACGTTTTTGCTGGTATAAAAAACGATTCCAGCCAACTTGAACCGTTAGTTTAAATAAAATTCGTTTAATTGGAGAACCTTTTAACAGGGTACCTTCAATTTTGGCATAAACACGTTCATAAATACGTGGTACGGAAATCAGCAGGGTTGGTTTGATGGTGATTAGATCGTCACCCAGCGCCTGAATTGAACGGGCAAAGGCAACTCTGCAGCCGACCATAAGCGTGAGATAATAACCCAGGCTGCGTTCAAAGGTATGAGACATGGGCAAAAAAGATAAAAATAAATCGTTATTTTTTACTTTGAGTCCTGTGGCAGAGGGGTAGGCAATGGATAAAATGTTTTTATGACTGAGCATAACCCCTTTGGGTTTGCCTGTGGTGCCTGATGTATAGACAATGGTGGCAAGTTCTGTCGGTTCACCATTACGTTTGTGCAGAACGTGACCTTGCTCAGGCAGCCATTGCTGTACAGAAGTGACAATTTCAGCTTCGTTTTCCAGCTGCTCAGGTGTGGCATCCACTAAAATGACACGTTTTAATATTTGATTATCGGCACAGTTTTCACGTAAATGTTTCCATTGGCTGATATCCTGAATGACCAGTAATTTGACCGCGGCATCTTCCATAATATAGGCAATATTATCCGGGCGATCTTCCAGGTAAAGAGGAACCACCACCAGGCCCAATCCCAGAGCTGCCTGATCAACTGCAATCCATTCTTTGCAGTTTTTCATTAAAATGGCGATCCGATCGCCGTTTTCAAGGTTTTCTCCGGAAATGGCTTTTTGCCATTTGCCGACCAGAACAGCCATTTCATTCCAGGTGGTTTCTTCCCAGGCATCATCCGGATGGTGTTTTTTTTGTTTATTGTATTGGATATAGGCAACATCATCAGCAGAGCGCATGGTTCGCTCATAGAATAGACCATCCAGTGTGCCTGCCTGTTCGGGCGTTATCATATCGTTTTTGGAGGTTTCTATTGCCATTAATTTATCCCTTGGAAAGTATATTTAATGTATCCCTGATTCCGTGTAAAATATAACACAGGATAAGGTGGAGTACGAAATAAATTGGTTCTTCACAAAAATGCGTATTTTTCCAAATTGTAGAGACAAGGCATGCCGTCTCTACGGTCACGTAACGAGCACTAGGGTGGTAAGCATACGTAGAGACGTTGCATGCAACGTCTCTACCCTATCTATGAATGGCTGAATTCCCCACAGGAAAAGAGTTAGGCTCCTGTCCAGGATTGGCTGTTTTAATAAATAAGGAGTTTTTTTTGAAAATTTTTGTAAATGGTGAGCTTAAGCAGGTTGCTGACAACTGTTCAGTTCAGGAGTTATTGGCAGAAATGGAGATTGTCGGCCAGCGGCTGGCGGTTGAAGTGAATGAAGAAATTGTATCTAAAAGCCGTCACGCAGAATATTCTTTTAGTGAAGGTGATAAAATAGAAATTGTCCATGCAATTGGCGGTGGCTGAGGTTTTGCTGTTATTCTTTAAGCCGCAGGATAATCCGGTTAATCTATAGTAGTTTTTCCGCGTAGTTTTTAGGATAATACCTTTTTCAATCTGCAGCGACATTTCAAAACTTTTTAAAAAATCGAGACAAAATATGCAAGATGATAAGCTGATCATTGCTGACAAAACGTACAATTCACGTCTATTGGTGGGTACTGGCAAATATAAAGATCTGGACGAAACGCGTGATGCTATTGAGGCCAGTGGTGCTGAAATTGTTACCGTCGCTATTCGTCGTACTAATATTGGACAAAATCCCGATGAACCTAATCTGCTGGATGTGATTTCTCCGGACAAATACACTATCCTGCCCAATACCGCAGGCTGTTATACGGCTAAAGATGCGGTAAGAACCTGTCAGCTGGCACGTGAACTGCTTAATGGCCATGATCTGGTCAAACTTGAGGTGCTGGGTGATCAGAAAACACTCTATCCGAATATGGTGGACACCATTGAAGCGGCAGAAATACTGATCAAAGATGGCTTTAAGGTGATGGTTTATACCAGTGATGATCCTATTATTGCCAAACGTCTGGAAGACATGGGCTGTGTTGCAGTGATGCCGCTGGCCGGACTCATTGGTTCCGGACTGGGGATCTGTAACCCGCATAATATTCGCCTGATTATAGAAAATGCCAATGTGCCTATTCTCGTTGATGCGGGGGTCGGCACGGCTTCTGACGCTGCCATTGCGATGGAACTTGGTTGTGATGCCGTATTGATGAATACGGCCATTGCCGGGGCAAAAAAACCTGTACTGATGGCATCGGCCATGAAAAAGGCGATTGAAGCAGGAAGAGAATCCTTTTTAGCCGGTCGTATGCCGAAAAAAGCCTATGCAAGTGCTTCTTCTCCAATCGATGGCACCTTTTTTTAGAAAAGGAAGTTTTAGAAAAGGAAGTTTTAGAAAAAGACGTTTTAAAAAAGGACGTTTTAGCAAAGGATTTTGAGTGAAAGAGCAATCTGACAAACAGCCATCAGGCAGAGTCAAGCACCCCCGTACCGTCAAAAGTTATGTGCTGCGCTCTGGTCGGATGACATTCGGTCAGGAAAAAGCCTTCACTGATCTCTGGTCTGTCTATGGTATTGAAGGTGGCCTGAAAGGTGACGGAACAATACTTGATTTTGAACAGTTGTTTGCTCGGCAGGCGCCCGTCATTCTGGAAGTGGGTTTCGGCATGGGTGATTCGCTTATTGAAATAGCCTCCAGCCACCCGGAAAATAACTACATCGGTATTGAAGTACATCGGCCTGGAGTAGGACGATTACTTGGCAATATAGGTGAGCGAGCACTTACAAATCTCAGAGTGATGCAGTTTGATGCCGTTGAAGTATTAAAAACACAAATCCCCGATAACAGCCTCAGTGCTGTCTATCTCTTTTTTCCTGATCCCTGGCATAAAAGGCGTCACCATAAACGGCGTATTGTGCAGCATGATTTTATCCAATT
Source organism: Gammaproteobacteria bacterium (assembly GCA_030632625.1). GTDB lineage: Bacteria > Pseudomonadota > Gammaproteobacteria > GRL18 > GRL18 > GRL18. The sequence continues at coordinate 4,418 of DAOVUK010000054.1, read as the reverse complement.
GCTCAGAAAAAAATTATTACCTCATGGTCAGTTTCACATGGCAACGGACTGGCAGCATTATGCTCAACAGATGTTGAAAACCATGATTGCGGCACCGGGATTTACAAATTGTGCTGCAGAAGGGGAATATATGCCCCGACCCGATTATCGGCCGGTCACCAAATTTGAGCGTCGTGGTGAACGTCTGGGACATGGTGTATGGGATATTTTATTTGAAAAAAAGGCTGATTAGTTTGTAACTACTCAGGATGTTTAGGAGCGTATTGCTATGAATCTGACACTGGCTTTGGTGCCTGCGGCATGGACTTTGATTGCTGATCTTTTATTATTGCCGGTTTTGTTTCTGATTTACGCTACTTTTCCTCGAAAATGGTTTATGCAGAACTATAATATTTTTATGGCAATTTGTATCGGCCTGATGGTGCTGTGGATGATGAAAGCGGGTATTCGCGATGGTATGGAGTATCATTTTTCAGGTGCAACCCTGTTAACCCTTATGTTCGGCTGGCAACTGGCTATTCTCGGAATAATGACAGAGATTCTGATTCTGGTTATTATGGATGTGGTTCAGTGGCAGGTATTTGCCGTTAATGTCTTTTTAATGGGGGTTATTCCCGTCATTATCACCTCAATTATTTTATCCCTTGTTGAACGTATACAGAACAATCATTTTATTATTTATTTTTTTGTGGGCGCTTTTGCTAACGCGGCATTGACCATCGGCATCAGTGTCTTTATCACGTCTTTATTTATGGTTGCGGCTGGCGCCTACAGCTATGATTACATTACCTATGAATACACCCCGTACATATTTCTCATGATTTATCCGGAAGCCTTTTTAACCGGACTGGTTCTTATTATCATGATAGTTAACTTTCCACAGTGGGTGCGTTCCTTTGATGATGATAAATATCCATTTGGCAGCAAGGATTAGTCACTGGTTTCCTTATGCCTAAACTGGCATAATAGAAATCTATTTCAATTTTACGCTGGTAAAGATTCTTTACATGAGATGCCGGCTAAAAGCTTCTTACTCTATGGGCTAAAGGCTTCTAACTAGTGTTCATCCGTTAATTGCTATTTTAGGCGAATGAATTCGCCCCTACCAGAATAATTATTAATTTATTCAGTAGGTTACAAATACCAAAATTGTAGGGGCGAATTTATTCGCCTATTTATGGATGGACACTAATCTATAGCTAAAGGCTCCTAACTATAGCTCAAGGCTCCTTAATACGGGCTAAAGGCTCCAGGACACACATTATGGCAAATGTTGAGTTTGATCCGCAACTCATTAAGCGTTATGACAAAGCGGGACCTCGTTATACCTCATATCCAACGGCAGTGCAGTTTGGTGAAGAATATACTGCGGAAACCTACAAAAAATTTGCTGAAAAGTCGAATCAGTCTAAAAAAGCATTATCTCTTTATTTTCATATTCCATTTTGTGATACCGTTTGTTTCTATTGCGGCTGCAACAAAGTGGTCACTAAAGATCGTTCTAAGGCAGCTCCTTATCTACAGCGTGTTTACCAGGAGATAGAGATGCAGGCGAAATTATTTGATCCGTCACGCAAGGTTGATCAACTGCATTGGGGCGGCGGCACACCCACCTTTATCAGTCATGATGAAATGCGTGAACTGATGGCCGTGACGCGCAAATTTTTTAATCTGCATGATGATGATTCGGGTGAGTACTCCATTGAGATTGATCCCCGAGAAGTGAGTCGTGAGAGTATTAAATTACTCAGAGAGCTCGGCTTTAATCGTATGAGTCTGGGGGTTCAGGATTTTAATCCGGCAGTACAAAAAGCGGTTAACCGCATTCAGAGTCGTGAAGAGACTCTGGCGGCAATGACTGCCGCCAGAGAAGAAAATTTTAAATCCATCAGTGTTGATTTGATTTATGGTCTGCCCCTGCAAACCGTTGAAAGCTTTGACCAGACACTGGATGAATTGATAGAAATTAGTCCTGACAGAGTGTCAGTATTTAACTATGCTCACTTGCCGGAGCGTTTTAAGCCGCAGCGGCGGATTAATGAAGATGAATTACCATCGGCGGCCGCCAAGCTGGAAATTTTTAAACACTGCATGGAAAAGCTGACCAATGCCGGTTATGTGTATATTGGTATGGATCACTTCGCCAAACCGGATGATGAACTGACTATTGCTCAGAAAAATGGTGAACTTTATCGAAATTTTCAGGGTTATGCGACCCATGCTGATTGTGATTTAGTGGGCATTGGTATTACCTCTATCGGCACCATAGCCAATAGTTTTGCTCAAAATGCACGTACTATGGATGAATATAATGCCAAGATCGATAAGGGTGAGCTGGCTATTTTCAGAGGTGTTGAGATCGATGATGATGATTTGATCCGTCGTGAAGTCATTATGCAGTTAATCTGTCACTTTAAACTGAATTTTGAGCCTATCGAAAAACGCTTTGCTATAAACTTTAAGGACTATTTTGCAGAAGAGCTGGAACGATATAAAACTATGGTTGACGATGGTCTGATCACCATGGATGAACAGTCAATCGAAGTCACTTCAAGGGGACGATTATTGATTCGTAACATCTGTATGGTGTTTGATCGTTATATCAAACCGGATGAACAAACCCAACGCTTTTCAAAACTCATTTAGAGAAAACAGACCTGTTTATTAATGCAGTATTTAAACAATCATTAACAGTTATCAAATACAAGAGAATAAGTTATGTATTCATCATCAATTATTGGTAGTACTCAAACTATTTTAGATGATTTTAAATTAGACGGCATGATGATACGTTATAGTCAGTTTGTGCCTCGTCTTTATAACTTTTGTCTGTCACTGGGTATGGAAGCAGGGAAAATTATGCCTTCCAGGGCTTTTTGTTCAGATGAGAGTCAGGGCTTTCCTATTATCCTGCTGGCCAAACAATTTGGCGCATTCCCATTTAATCATGGAAGGGTCGGGGGGATTGTTTCAACAGACCGTCATGGTCCTCATGCTACACATGGCCAGGATATGATGATCATTCAGGCTTCCCATGTCGGCTATGAACCTGAAAATCAGGAATTTGGTGTTTATCGTCGTATTCAAACCCATGATTGCCATCATAGCACTAATTGTGGAAAAATTTCCGGTACCCTCAAATGGTATTTAGATGAGTATCATTTTGCCTGTGAGAATATTTTTTTAGAGCAGAATAACAATGGTCAATATCAGGTTTCGATAAATAATCTTCTGCTCCATGAAGACCGGGAGGAAGGCTTATTACTTGAGCTGGAGAAAATAATTGCTTTTGATCACAATGGCAAAGCTGAACTGGTACGTTCATTAAGTACGGCGCGTTGTTTTAAAGCATCGAATGAATTGATTGAGCAGTTAAAAATATCTAAAGATGACTGGCCGACAGGGGGCGGAAGAGCAATAGGTTCTTTATTGACTCCGGAATTATTTAAATTCAGACGGCAGCTCAATTCTGAAATAGAAGGGGCGGCACAACTGGAAAAAAATCTAATCGGGGCGATGCCATTGATTGTCACTCATCCGGCACCTGCCCTGGCGGCTGCTCAGATTTTGACTCAGGTTGAATTTGACCGAACCTATCGAACCATAATCAATGAACCTGGTTATAATAATCGTAATTTATTATTTATCTCGGGATTGCATATTGATATTTCTCCCCGTGAAGATCAGATCTTTCCATTAACAAAATTTGTCCCCTGGGCGGCGTATATTCAAAAAACAGACGGGAGTCACGTTATTCTGGAGCAGCAGGAATTATTTGATGCTCTGATTGCATTAGATGTACAAAATGACCAGCAAATTGATCTGGAAAAAGAAATTCAGGTTATGGAAGAAACTGAGGAAGTTCAGATTTCCTATGACTTTTTGTCAAAAAAATAAGATTTTTTTACTTTTAGATGAATTAAATCGGTGGCTAGATTGTTTAAATCCTGGCGGGTTTCGATGGCATAAGGTTTAAAGCCAAGCTGCTTATAAAATAACAGGGCAGATCTATTTTGCTTATAACATGAAAGATGAACTTCGTTTAGATTTAATTGTTTAAATCCGGCAATGATCATAGTTTGTACTAATTTCCTGCCCAGGCCCTGAGCTCTTTTATCGGCTCTGATAATAATATTGCCGATAAAAGCAATATTTCTATTTTCGACATTATAAAAATTAGCAAAACCAATAATTCCCTTCTCTTGCAGCAAAGAGTTTTGCAGCATGACCGTTGATTCATGACGTTCACTCAGCTGCGTTTCAAGTTGTTCCAGAGTCAGAGGATAGGTTGCCGAAGGAAAAAAATAAAATAACTCAGTCTTATCTTGTGGGAAAGTTAAAATTTCAGCAAGGTCGGCTTTTATTGCAGGGCGAAAAGTGATAACAGGTGTCATATTGTCGCCCCAAACCATCTTTAT
>DAOVUK010000170.1 GCA_030632625.1 Gammaproteobacteria bacterium | reverse complement strand
TTGCGCAAAATTGCCCGGCAAGATGCTGAAGAAACGGTTGATTATAGTGCTTATGATGAGCAATTACGCAGACTTGTTGATAAACAAGTGATTGGTGAGACGATAAAAGAATCAGAAGGTGTCTACATTGTAGGAGAGCTGGGCAAGGAAGAGGACATTAACAACTGGAGTGAAGAAAAAACGCGTAATGAAACCGATATTATTCGTACTCGGATTAAAAAGACCATTGAACAAAGCTTAGACGATGATCTTTATGCACAAAAAGTACTATCTGAACTGCTAAAAGCAATCATTAAAGAGGCAGAAGCGCTTTTTGATTACCCTGTTAAGCAATATGCATTATTCAAATCATTTGAGGAAAAAGTCGATAATCGTGAAATTGAAGGGATACCTGATGCATTGGATGATAATCGCCATGCCAGAGCCTATTATGGCGTATTTCGCCTGGTGTTAGGTGAGAAATATTTTGATGACATACAAAGTGATGAAGCTCAGGAATATATTAATGAAGCATTAACCATTGATGATATTGTCAGCCAGGCTGTTGCTGAACACTCACTCAATCCAGCTAATATTGAAGCTGAAATTCGAAAACAACTGCTACCTAAACTTTTTAAACTAACGGGTATGGACAAGGCAAAAGAGATCATTGAAGAAGTCATTCGAATCACCCGGGTTGGTCTGACGAAAGAGCGTACAAAATGAGTCAACAGCTTATGTCTAAATCAATGAAATGTAACCAGCAGACACGGCAATATGTGAGTGGTGAATGTCACTTTTATTTAGGGCGACGCTATGTACTAACAATTATTAAGGTAAAAAAAGAGGATTTAGAATATAATGCTTTTTGAACATTTTTAAGTGCATCTTCACGTGATTCTAATGGTAGGTAAGCAAGATCTATATCAACTGACAACCGAGGAAAATTGCGAACAAAGAGATTGATTGCTGTTCCACCTTTTAGTGCAAAACAATTTTCTTCTGCTACATAGGGTAAAGTTTGAATCAGTAGCGCAACCTGTTTATAGTAAATAGAATTTTTATCCATGCTCATTAATGCCCTTTAAGAACTTTTCTGGGACAGTAATATTATAAGCTTTGGAAAGTTTTCCACCTTTCACAATTTGACGTTTCCCCTGACCCAAATTAATCTTACTTTCATCTAATTTATTTAGCCATGCGTGGTTATAATAATGTGCCAGAAATAAGAAAAGACGATTGCTTTTTACTGAATTATTACGTTCTAGTAATGATTGGACTTTCCTAGGGCTTAAATTAACCATTCCCTGAAAAAGCTCTGCGGCATATTCAAATGATATATGCTTTGGTACTGACTCCAGGATTTCAATAATTGCTAGTTCCACCGTGCTGCTATTAACTTGAGTGTTCTTCACCTCAATTTGGCAAATATCACTATCAATTAAATTTTCAATTTTACTATTTGAAAGAATATGCCATCGATACTCTTTAATACCCTTAAACCATGTTGGAAGGTGGACATTGTTATTAAGAGCAATCCATATTTTCTCCCCACTGAGTTGAAGATAATGCGCTTTGCCTTGATAGGCTAGACTTGATATTCCAGCTAAGTGAATGGGTAATTCTTTTTGAGTTTGTAGGGAATGAATAACATCTTGCCATTCAGGGGGACGACCAGGGCGAGCATAGACACCTGCACTCAGCTTCTTAAGCCAATTACTTGTCGTATATTTCTGAGCTAGAGATGGACTGATCCCATGCTTTGTTAACCAGGATTGTAAAACTAAGGATCCTGGAAGTGTATTTGATATCAGCCAGTTTATTTTTGATGACATAGTTATACCAAAAGTATAAGTATAGTTGTTATATTAAACCATTAGTTTATGAAACATGCAATACTTAAACTATAAGTGTCTTTATTTTAGTATTTATAAACAATCTATAAAATAAATAAGTGATTTTTGATTATAGGACTTTCTTATTTAAATTAAGGGGTATGATGTGGATTTGTTATTAATATATTAGAAATGATAGAGATACTGCATCTTGTAGTTACGCCACTGATGTGGATACCCCAGTTAATATTATTAGGTGATGAAAGTCGGCTAAAAGATATGGGATCAACCATTATGCGTTTGGCACACCTGTTTAATGTACTGGCTTTGTTCTCGGTAGCATTGATTAAAACAGTCAGATTGCTGGGAAAATGAGGATTGCTACAGTTAGTTCGTGCCACTTTATCGGCTCCCTGGTTTAAAAAACTGAAATGTTGAGGTCTGAATTAAGTGAAAAGAAGTAAATTGAAAAGCTAAGACCTGATAAAGATGGTCGAAGCAGACGGATGGTATGAAGTTAGAGTAAAAGGTAGTCATCATCACTTCAAGCATGATGAAAAACTTGGATTGGTCACACAATCCCTCACCCTAAAAAAGAATTGCCAATCGGCACTGTACGAAACATCTTAAAACAAGCTGGCCTTCCTTGAGGTTAGCACTTAAGGTTATTTAATTTACCTCAAAAAGCTAACATTTTGTTATTCATAAAATTCATTAGTAACAATGTTAGATGTGCGATAAAAATATACGATAAAGAAGAAAGAAAATGGAATACCCAGTAGTAATACATCATGAAGATGATAGTGCATTTGGTGTGACTGTTCCCGATATTCCTGGTTGTTTTTCAGCAGGGGATACGATGTCTGATGCGTTGCATAATGTAAAAGAAGCGATTAATGGACATTTAGAGATACTGGCAGAAGATGGAGAAGATATACCTCAAGCCACTACTGCTGATAGTTTCTTCAGTGTTGAAGATTATTCTGGTGGAATATGGGCGATAGTTGATATTGATATTACTCCTTATTTGGGTAAGACAGTAAGGATTAATATTACTTTGCCTGAAGTTGTTTTAAATAAAATTGACCACTTTGTTGCGAGTCATTCAGAATATGCTTCACGATCCGCGTTTTTGTCTCAGGTATCGCTGAAAGAAATGGGCGCTATTTTGGATACAATGACCGGCATGGTTATTCGTCATGAATTATTTCAATTAGGAGTTATAGGGTATTAACTAAAAGCCTATCATAAATACTAATTTTAAATAATTAGTATTTATGATAGGCTTTTTTTATATTTCATTGAATTTAAAAAGAATAATGGCATGAAAATACCTGAAATCCCACCGGATTACCTAAAAATTCTTTCTCAAATGCAGAAAGAGGAACAACTTTCTCTATTTCAAATTATGGAGCCAACTGATCAGGAAGGCCGCTACCTTCACTGGAGTAAACTTAAATACCTTGAACCACCTAAAGGTTTTACCAGTGAAACCTGGTGGGTGAGTTTGAAGTTATCCAGAAAAGCAATGCAAAAGGAATTACCTTTGCATGATAAACAGGATAAACCATTTTCGTATTGTGTCACTAATAAAATGGAAGAGGAATTGCATTGGCTTGATTTAAATACTGCCGGGCATCCTGGTAAAAAAGAAAGGGGCACAGATGAACAAGTTCTTGAACATCTTCATGATCAGGGCACTAAAACAACCTATTTAGTGCGTTCATTAGTAGAAGAAGCTATTAGCTCCAGCCAGTTAGAGGGAGCAACAACAACACGTAATGTTGCAAAGGAAATGCTTCGGGAACAAAGAGATGCTAAAGATCATAGTGAACAAATGATCCTGAATAATTATCAGGCCATGCTTTTTATAAAAGAATTTTGTAATGAAAAGTTAACTCCAGAGATTATTTTTCGTTTGCATGAAATTTTGACTCAAAAAACTCTGGATGATTCGGAAAAGGCTGGTCAATTGAGAAGTTTTAATGATGATATCTCTGTGGTTGAAGCTCGAACTCAGGAGTTATTACATACCCCTCCTAATGCTTCTCAATTACCTGAAAGATTAAAAGTACTTTGTGACTTTGCAAATGGTAAAAGTGAAAGCCATCAGATGGATAAGAGTCATCAATTTGATAAAAGTTCTTCTGAAAAAAAGTTTTTGCATCCAGTTGTTAGAGCAATTATTCTTCATTTTATGCTGGCTTATGATCATCCCTTTGTTGATGGTAATGGTCGAACTGCCAGAGCATTATTTTACTGGTCAATGGCTAGTCAGAATTACTGGTTAATGGAGTTTATTTCAATTTCCAAAATTATAAAAAAAGCACCAGCTCAATATGGAAAAGCTTATTTGCATACAGAAACTGATTCCAGTGATGTCACTTATTTTATTATTCAGCAACTTGAAGTCATTAGGCAGGCAATTGATGAAATACATCACTATCTCATTAAGAAACAGCATGAAATTGAAAATGCAGAAGAGCTTCTAAGTAATAATCGGAAATTAAAAGGTAAACTGAATTATCGACAATTAGGTGTTTTAAAACATGCACTCAAGCATCCAGGTTTTACCTATAAAATTTCCCAGCATCAAAATTCACACGGTATTACCTATGAAACCGCCAGAAAAGATTTATTGACGATGGCGGATAAATTGAAACTATTATTAAAAGTAAAAGAAGGTCGGAAATTTGTATTTATTGCACCTTCTGATCTTGATGCAAGAGTCAGAGGTTAATATCTCTGATTTATAAATTTCCATCCATTATATTTTATGACTAACAGGCACTGATTTTAATGAAACTTTCAAAGTTAGTACTTTCAAATTTCCAATGTTTTGGTGCACAGCCAGAAATTATTGAGTTAGAAAATGATATATCTGTATTAATTGGTCTAACCGGAACAGGTAAAACAGCAACCTTAAAAGTATGTGCCATTAAAGCCTGAGTTATTCGCTTAGTTTTTTTGTTTTTACAAGTGGCTGATAGAAAAAGGGGCTGCAGGAGAAAAGAAGTGAGCTACTAACAAATAGGGGGATTTAGTAGCTCAAAAAATCAACATAATTAAGGAGAAATATGATGAATCTGTATTTACTATAAAGGGTAATTATTTATTTGTCAAGGGAAAACCCTAGCGCTGTCGAATAAGAATTATTTTCAGTCATAAATTATTAAAACGTCCTGACAGTTAACTTCCCATAAATAACTTAAGTACCTGATACCTGCTGCCATTATTAGTTGGTTAGCTGTGCTATTGTGGATGGTGTTCAACTCCGCTTAATGTTGGCTTTGGCCGAGAGTGGCCACTCATCTGCAATTTTTCAAGTACCTATTGTCTTTAGAATTCATTAAAATTAATGTTGAGTCTAAGTTTGTAGTACTCAACTCGTCCATTCATCACTCAACACCTCAGCCTGCCTCATAACCAGCTTAATCGCCTCTAACTGCTTATCGGGTGGATACTTGTACTTTCTCAGTATAATCCTGATCATATTACGCATCTTTGCTCTGACACTTTCTCTTTTTTGCCAGTCCACACTGACACTCTTTCTGAGTTTATTAGTCAGTTCCTGAGCAATAACCTTAAGGATCTCATCGCCCATTTCTTCAAAGGCAGACTCATTCTCAGCAAGGGCATCATAAAAGGCCAGTTCATCAAAATTCAGACCCAGCTCTTCACCGTGCTTGCTGGCTTTAGCAAAGTCCTTAGCCATTGCGATGAGTTCTTCAATAACCTTGGCTGTCTCAATGGCTCTATTGTGATACTTGTTCAGGGTTGCCTGCAGTCGGTCACTGAATTTTTTCTCCTGTACTACATTGGTTCCAGTCTTTTTAACATCTCTGCCAGGGCTTCTGCTGTATCGACCGTTCCTGTTCCTTTGCCACCAGCACCCGTATAAGTTTTTAAGGCATCCTTTAACTCATTAGCTATGCCGATATAGTCAACAACCAGTCCGCCTTCTTTATCTTTAAAAACTCGATTCACCCTGGCTATGGCCTGCATCAGGTTATGCGACTTCATGGGTTTATCAACATAGTTTGATTAAGGCTGTTTGCAGTCGGTGAGTGAGTAATACTTCCTGATAATTGCTTCTTTGCGGCTTTCCTTTAGAGTTAGAGTCGCTGTCAGGTGCCTCACCTGGAGAACAGTCATAGCCGTGCAGGTAGCCATAGCCCAACTCTTTAAACCAGTCCAGGGCTATCTGTTCTACCTGATCTTCATTAATCATTTTGTGCCTTTTTTACTATTTTACCTAATGCTGTTAATCTGTATTTTTGCTGGCTACTCTTTGGTTTATCAGGAATAGTGAGTTCCACTAATCCTGCTTCAATGGCTGGCACTAAATATTTTTCTCTTAAGTTTTTTCTATCTTCAAGTGTGAGTACCTGCATAATTTCAGAACGAGACATATCACCCTGAAGAACGAGTAATAATTTTTTAACTTGGGGGGTGTCTTTGGGGGTAACGTGGGGGGTAACCTGGTCACTAGCCTGCTCAGTATTGTTAAGATGACTGTTATCACTGGCTGTAGTTTGATCGGTCACTTGCCCATCAAGTAGTACATTATGCTTAACAGGAAGAGTGGTTAAAAAATAACTTCTATCATCATCCGTCTCAAAAATAGCTTCATCAGAGCCATTATTTCGCATAGCACGACGTATCTTAGGAATACCTGTGCCTTTACCCTCAGTCAGGTGTAGTTCTCGTAATAAGTCCCCTAAGCGGCGATTCAGGTATTTTCTGCTAATAATACGTTCTTTTTTAAAATCATCCTTGCTTACAGGTGGTACAGGGCCAGCGTGAGATAAGATTTCAATACAGTCTGGTCGTATATTCACTTCAATGGGTTCACGGATCTCATAGTTTTTATGAAATACTGCATTCGCCAGTACTTCTTCGATAGCTTGAAAAGGATAATTATAAAACCGTATTGCCTCCGCCTGGTAATCGACTTTTCTGACATGTTCTTCAATCACCATGCTTTTAATATAGGCTAATGCTTCTTTGAGTTGCTGTTGTAGGGGTCCCTTAAAGACTTTCTCACTAAAACTATCGCC
>DAOVUK010000522.1 GCA_030632625.1 Gammaproteobacteria bacterium | reverse complement strand
TTTTTACGCATCTGATACAGCATTAAATCACTGCCGTCATTCAAATGCAGGGCAAACCAGTCCCAGCCCTGTTGATCTTGCCCAAGACTGGATGTTGACCATTCACGGTCAAACCAGCTGTCACCGGAAACCTGAAAGTTCCTGTCCCCTATTTTTATATTCCCCCGGCTCTTCAGGCGGGTATAGGAATAATAATAGGAAGCATGCTGACTGCTTTTTTGACTAAAACCTTGCTCACCCTGCAAAACTATCGGTTTAGCAGGCTCCAGCTGTAGATTTAATGCAAATTCTTTGTTATTGATATGCAACTTCAGAGGAAATAACTGATCCGCTTTAAGTGATGTTACCTGCCAGTCATTCAGCCAGAACTGCAAAGAACCATCGTCTTTTTTCCCAACACCGGCCAGTGCCAGACCATCCCGGCTGAAACGTTCCTGCTGATAAAATTTTTGCTGATTAATATCGGTCAGGGCAATATGTGCCATATAAATATTATTGCTGCGCCAGGCAGATACTGCAGCTTGCTGTGAACGATTATCGGCATGCAGAGCAAAGCGAAATAAGGTAAATTGATAAGCAAAGTTCCGGACATTATCATGCTCTTGCAAATTACCCGTGCTTAGGTTGCCAGAAAAATACCACCACTCGGTTTTATAAGCCTGATGTGCCAGATGATCTTGCGGAAAGTGAAATTCTCTGGGCTGTAATACCTGTTTAAAACCACGATCCTGTCCTGAAGTCGAACTTCCTAAGATGCCTTTCATCGATAAGGTGTTGATGGGCTTTAAGTTTATAGAAATGGGAGTTGTATTCAGGTCTGCAGCAGTGCTGTCATAAGTACTAGCAGTAACAAGGATAGTCAATAGAAAAAAACACTGCCAAAGTTGAGATTTCATCACTTAGTCTCCTCTCAAAGCGAGTGCAGGTCGTGTCTTACTGAGGTGTCGTGCCGGATAAATCGCTGCCGTCAGGGCTGAGAGAATGGCCATGCCCACAGCCATAATAAACTCTTCCCAGGGCAGAATAAACTGCATAGACCATCCAAATGAGCGGTAATTGACTACTTCAATTAATAAATAGGCCAGCGCAATTCCCATAGGTATGGCTAAGACAGCAGCAACAATGCCCATGGTTAAGGTCTCAATATAAACCAGAGTTGATAATTGTTTCCCGGTCAGACCCGTCGCTCGCAGTATGGCAAATTCACGACTACGTTCCAGTTCGATCGCCATCAGGGCACTGAGAATCCCTACAAATGACACCAGAATGACTAATAACTTAAGTACATTAGTAATTTTAAAGGTGCGATCAAAAATAATCAGAGATTTTTGCTGTACATTTTGTTTAGAAATAAATTGTAAAGGCCGGCTGCTGAGCAGTTTCTGCAGTTGTTTTTCAAACAATGCCAGACTATTCTTATCCTCTAAAAGCTCACTCGACAAATAAAGCCCCAAAGCATTCAGCCTGCTGTCTGACCAGTATTTATTATAGATGGTCCGATTCATGGTAATGACACCCTGTTCAGAACCATAGTGATAATAAATACCAGCAATTTTAAATGCCTGCCGGGAATTTTTTTTCACATGTTTACTCACTGGCAGAAAAATATCATCACCCACCGATAAACCATATCGATACGCATAGGGTTCTGAAATAATCACCGCATCTTCATTAAACCAGGCTTGTTGTGCGAAAGCCGCATTACCCTCTTTGAGATGAAAGGCAGTGAAACTTTTCGCCGGAATATCAAGTACAGTCAAACGATGATACTGGCCATTAAGATAAAAATTCACTTCCTGATCAGTGCTGATATAATCAACTCCGGACAATCTGGATAAATCAGACAACAATTGCTGATCGATAGCTTCCGCCAATGGCTTCACCTGAGACGAAGAATTGTCATCAGAGCTAATAAAATAATCTGCTTTAAGATAGCCCGATAACCAGTTATCGACAGTAAAGCGAAAACTTTCCACCATAATTCCGATGCCAAGTGCTGCAGAGACTGATACGGTTAAAGCGGCAATAGCAACAATACTGCGGCTGAATGAACGGATAATATTATTTACAGCAATTTTTCCCGGTAACTTAAATAACCGCTTCATAACAATGGCGAATAAAGCC
>DAOVUK010000436.1 GCA_030632625.1 Gammaproteobacteria bacterium | reverse complement strand
TAAGTTGTTGACATTATTTAAAGCCAAATAAAGTTGTCAACTCAAAAAGGTAATGATAAATGACTGGCTAAAAACAGCCAAAAGCAGTCTTTGACCTAATGTTATTTTCTATCAAAATCATTTGCAGGTAAAGGATGCCCAAAATAAAAACCTTGAAAATAGTGGCAACCTTTTTATTTTAACAAATCAAGCTGTTCTTTCGTTTCAACACCTTCTGCTATTACTTGTAGTCTTAAGTGCCTACTCATGGAAATAATGGTTTCAATAATTACAGGGTCATCGTCGGTATTAGCAATATCATTAGTGAAACTCTGATCTATTTTTAATTGACCTATAGATTTCTGCTAAAGGTTCTAAGGAATGACTAGATAATTTCACTCACTAACACACGATGCGTTTTTGTTCTACAAGGGACAAGTAATCAATATGGATTAAAAGTACGGGGATTATTCTGGTTACTATAAAAAGATTCGTACAGCATCAAAATATTTATCTCAAGTGAATAGCTTACATCCTTTCTTAAATATGATTTAAATGAGAAATATGACCAATTAATTGTATTTATCCTGACAAAAAACAAGGTAGTTATTCACAATCAGCTGTTGACCACGTTACTCAAAATACATTCTCATTTGTAGTCACGCGTGATGTGATGGATTTTTCTGATTTAGCTGCTAAAACCTCTGCTATTAACCCTATGCAACTCAGCAAGGCAGTTAATTTATTGCGTTCTTATCCTCGAGGATGTGAGTCAGGCCTTTCAGAAGAAGATTTTAATCCACCAATTGATGTTTTTGAATCTATCACGGCTAATTTGATAGAGCTCTATTTTCCATCCACATTATATTTGGCCGAGCTGATTCCTGAAACGCTTGAAACAGGCAACGGTCGGAAAGCTAGAAATCAACGCAAACAACTTCGGAAATTTCTTAATCAGATGACAATAAGCGTTCCCTCTGATTATGAAATTAATGCGGGTAAACTTATTACTTTTCACGATTTAGAAAACAAACATAATCCATATGAGCAGTTAATCGATGAAGGGACAGTTGAGCCTTGGAATCCAAAAGATTTCTATTCGATTGATATTGATCATGAAAGGGTTTTTAAATCTTTACTTCGTTTTGTATTGCAGCAAAAACTTTATCAACACCACGTTCATTGGCAGCATAAAGACGGCCTGTTTATTTTTCTTCCTGTCAGACACTCCGATCTTACCCGTACAGAAAACTGGACTGGGCAAAAACAAGCGACTCGACCTGCATCAACACGATAGTATCCAGACTATCTTGGAGGAATTAATCTCTTGCTTTCTTCTGTACCACCCCGTAAAAATTAGACAAGTCGTCGGCCAACAAGCGCTTGCCAATAAAACGTTTGGTGCCGCTGCCGAAACCGGCGACTTCATCAGATGAGACTCTGGTTAAGACAACGGCGACCGAGCCCTTGTCGGTCGGTATCAGCAAGCCCAGTTCCTGTTGGCCGTTATAAGACTGGCTGGCGTAAAAATGTCTGGAAGCTATGACATAAGCACCGTTTTCTTCCATCGCCATTCGGTGTATCAGGGTAAACGTCGGCCGTCCTTCGACTTTCATTTTGACCCAGAAGAACTGCTCTTTCAGACCAGGGTCCTTGGTCTTGGGGTAATTGAGCAATATTTTATGGAATTTCGGATAAAGCTTTTCCAGTACCGGGGTAACCCGGCTAACGCTCTGTAAATAGTCCCCCAGTTTGTATTGTTTACCATCCCCGCGTTTATAAGGGGCAATGGCCGACACACCACCCGTCTGATAAGCCTGGTAGCGAGCCAGCAACATTGCGTGCAATTGCGCCATTACCTGACTGTTCGCATCAGTATCACTGAGTCCTTTTGCTTTTAGAGCTTTAAAAGCAGCAATCTCGTCGGAGCTTAGGTTCAATTTGCCGCCCGGACTGGCATTCAGAAAATTCTGTACTTCACTTTGTTCATCTGACGTCAACACCAGAGCCTTAAAATCAGACTCGGACTTAATGATCCGGTGATTGATAATAGCTTTGGAGTTATCGATTAACTTGCCCTGTAAAAAGTAATTCTGGAGTTGCTCCGGATTGTTCCTGACCAAAAAGCTAAGTCCAACCGCCAGCTCGCGGTCGGCCGTTTCTTTCGGAAGGGTTTTGATAATCTCTCCCTTCAGGATTTTTTGCTTTTCTTCGTTGGAAAAGGGCAGGAGTTTAAACACTTCATCCAGATCGGCTTCGGCTCTAACCGTATTCGGGTAATAACACAGCGAGGTCAATAACACCACCGCCATTACCTTAATGGTCTCAGAAAAAGAAACATTCATTATATTCATCATAATTCAAGTCCTCTAATTGGTTAAGAATAAAGCACAGCTAATTGAAAACGAGACTGATTATTTCTGTAGGTTGGGCATGCTACGCTTACCAATCCTCCCATGCATCCCAGGAAATGCCACTGTCTTCATACCTCTCGGCTGCCATCACCTTTCCATTGGCTATTTGTTTTTTCAAGGCCAATTGTTGATAACGTTGATAGGCCTGTTCACTACCTACATATAGGCACTGACACGCCAGCGCATCGGCATAAATATAGTAGACCTTGTCTCTCAGCCGTTTGGGTACCAATGTGCGTTGGGCAGCATTTTTGAGCTGATCGGTTTGCTCGGCTGTATCTGCAAATTGCATTTTGAAACCGGCGGCTGCCAACAGTCGTTCAGTAGCAATGGTATCCTGTTTTTCTATCACTGTGCAACCCGAAAACAGAACGATGATGCATAAAGCCATTCCAAGCGACTTCGATATTGTTCTCATAAAACTACTCCTTCAAAAAAAAGCTGTCAAATACTATAAAGTATTCGGCATCCCAATTAGTCAATCTCACTGCTGACTGACGCTTTTGCCTTAAACTTGACCACATAAAAAGTGATTACGATAAAGATTAAAGCAATAGCCGCAATGATCCAGATAAACTCTTCGACATAGGAAACGATCACGGCAACTATCGCCAGCAAAACACCCATAGAAGAATTTCATAGATACGGACAATCAGCATCGCCCAAATGTAAGGGTATAGTCGAAATAGGTGTCAGTTCAAACATTTCGACATTTGTAAAGATGAGTAATTAAGGTTAGCGAAAAAATTCTGGATGGCTGGTTTGGGTCGATAGTACCCTTTAAACAACTTACTTTTCAACTCTACTATTTCAAAATTGAACTGGCAGTAGTCAGCTCAATCAGCATATCTATTATAATTGCTTTTTTTAAATGCCGGAATGATCACC
>DAOVUK010000414.1 GCA_030632625.1 Gammaproteobacteria bacterium | reverse complement strand
TGATGTTTTTAATGAAATATTACCCACAAAACCATCAGCAACCACCACATCAACAACACCTTTGTAGATATCATCACCTTCAATAAAACCATGATAATTCAGTGAACTATTGCTGATAAGGTGAGCCGCCTGCTGAACCTGTTCATTGCCTTTCATGGCTTCCTGACCAATATTGAGCAAACCAATACTGGGCTTTTCAATATTATCAACGGCACTGGTCAAAACGGAGCCCATGACTGCAAATTCAAACAAGTGTTGAGCTGACAGATCAACATTTGCTCCCAAATCAAGCATATGAGTATGCCCTGTTTGAGTCGGTATAGCAGAACAAATCGCAGGGCGGTCAATACCCGGCAAGGTTTTTAACACAAAACGAGCCGTTGCCATCAGGGCACCGGTATTTCCTGCACTGATACAGGCATCTGCATCACCTGACTTAACCAGGTTTATAGCGACTCGCATGGATGAATCTTTTTTGCCGCGTAAAGCAGACGCAGGTTTTTCATCCATACCAACAACTTGTGAAGCATGCTGTACCGTGATCTGTTGCCGAATTGTATCCGGGCAGCTTTCAAGTTGTTTTTCTATCGCTGTTTCATTGCCGACTAAAGTAATACTCAAACGACTGAATTTTTTAAGGATATTAATAGCCGCCGGCACGGTAACATCCAGGCCCACATCACCACCCATCGCATCAATTGCTATTGTGCTGTTATGCAAGTTATCTATCATTTTTCGTCATTTTGGTTATTTTTTATAGTACAAAAAAACAAAGCCTCAGGATATTCTGAGGCTTTGTTTTAATAAGATAATCATTTAATGATTTATCTGTAGTAATTATTTTCCTAGCACTTTACGGCCTTTATAGTAGCCATCAGCAGTAATATGATGACGACGATGTGTTTCACCACTGGTTGGATCAATTGATAATGTAGCTGCACTTAAAGAGTCGTGTGCA
Source organism: Gammaproteobacteria bacterium (assembly GCA_030632625.1). Taxonomy (GTDB): domain Bacteria; phylum Pseudomonadota; class Gammaproteobacteria; order GRL18; family GRL18; genus GRL18. Next base: position 2,620 of record DAOVUK010000414.1, on the reverse strand, counting down.
CGACGGCTGCCGCGACGAGCTGGGGTACATTTGCTTTTTTGAACTGCCATTTGATTTTCCTTATTTACTCTAAATTATTTTTTAACTGTTTTAAAATGGCAAAAGGATTATCATCATCCTGTTGCTCAGATTGTTTCATATCTTTACTGCTATCTTTGCCGGAGCAAATATTTTTTTCCCTTAGGCGATCATAATCGTCTAAAAAATTAACCCGAACATCACAACCCTTACCAATTTCTGACTCTGAGTGCATTGCTATTTGCGGAAGCGCTAATAATAATTCATCTTCAATTAGAACTCCTGGATCAAAAAGTTCTTTTTTTGCCAGCCAGAATATATCGTAACTTGATTCTTCTGCCTGCTTTTGCTGAAATTCATTTTCAACAAAAGCAACAGAAATATCGCAATTTAAATCTAAATTATAATTATCCATACAGCGCTGGCACTGTAGGACAACCCGGGCGCCGACATGTCCTGTGACAAATCGATTACCTAAAATATCAGCATCAAATACCAGGTAATAACTTATATCACCTGTATTTTCTATTATTGCTTCATTAAACCGGGGTAAATCTTTGTTAGAATCTACTAATGACATCACGCCATCAAGTATGACACCCTGTTCAGTATATCGATGATAATCGATTCTTTGCGGGATGCGTTCTTTCATAAGCTTCCATTGGATTTAAAAATGTAAGTAATAACGACCAACACAACTCAAATTAATCCGCTATTTTATTGTTTTTGAATGTTATTGTCAAAATCTTTAGTCATTAAATTCATTTAATGAACTGACAGTCGCTTATTACATATTGACAAAAGCTGAAAATAAGACATATTCTATAGATAATTCTAATTATTGTGCTGACAATAGGCGAGGAAAACAGGTGATTAAAAAAATTCTCATCGCTAATCGTGGTGAAATTGCTGTCCGTCTGGTGCGAGCCTGTGCAGAAATGAATATTACTTCTGTAGCCGTTTATGCGGATGCTGATCGTAATGCTCTGCATGTAAAAAAAGCCGATGAAGCTTATTGTCTTGGCCCGGATCCCGTTGCCGGTTATCTCAATGCCCATCGTCTGGTTAATATTGCCCTGGCCTGCGGATGTGATGCGATTCACCCAGGCTATGGTTTTTTATCAGAAAACCCCCTATTTGCCCGAATCTGTGAACGTCGCAACATCAAATTTATCGGCCCAACATCTGAAGTCATTCAAAATCTGGGTAATAAAATTCATGCCAGAGCAACGATGATGAATGCCGGCGTCCCTGTCACGCCCGGCAGTGACGGCAACCTTGAAAATATTAATGAAGCGATAGTTGCAGCCGATAAAATCGGCTACCCTGTTATGCTCAAGGCGACTTCAGGCGGCGGCGGCCGTGGTATTCGCTTATGCAATAACAAAACCGAGCTGAAAAATAATTATCCCCGGGTTATTTCAGAAGCCACTAAGGCATTTGGCTCCGCCGATGTTTTTATGGAAAAATGTATCGTCAACCCAAAGCATATTGAGGTGCAGATCCTGGCCGATGAACATGGCCATGTCATTCATTTATTTGAGCGTGACTGCTCCATTCAGCGCAGACACCAGAAACTGATTGAAATTGCCCCATCCCCTCAACTAAGCAATAAACAAAGAAATTATATTGGCAACCTGGCCGTTAAAGCCGCTAAAGCCGCAGGTTATACCAATGCCGGTACGGTTGAATTCCTTATGGCTGAAGACAATCAGTTTTACTTTATGGAGGTCAATACCCGCCTTCAGGTCGAACATACCATCAGCGAACAGATTACCGGAATTGATATTGTCCAGGAGCAATTTCGAATTGCCAGCGGCCTGCCGTTGCGCTTTAAGCAGAAGGATGTCCAAATTCGCGGCTATGCTCTTGAATTTCGGATTAATGCAGAAGATCCTAAAAATGATTTTTTGCCCACTTATGGGCGAATTACCCGGTATTTTGCACCCGGAGGTCCCGGCGTACGCACCGATGCAGCCATTTATACCGGCTATGTCATTCCGCCTTATTATGACTCCATGTGCGCTAAATTAATCGTCTGGGCTCTGGAATGGGACGAAGTCATACAACGCTCTAAAAGAGCATTGAAGGATATGGGCGTTTATGGCGTAAAAACCACCATTCCCTATCAGCACGCCATATTAAATTCAGAAGATTTTATCAATGGCACATTTACCACCAGCTTTGTTGAACAACATCCCGAATTAATCAACTACTCGGTTAAATGTTCTCAACAGCAACTGGCATTAGCATTTGCAGCAGCAATTGCAGCACATCAGGGAATGTAACACCGGCCCCGCCCGGCATAAGAACAGGACAAAATAATGGCAAAAACTCGAGTCACCGAAACAGTTTTAAGGGATGGTCATCAATCATTGATTGCGACCCGCATGCGTACAGATGATATGCTGCCCATCTGTGAGAAACTGGATAAAATCGGTTTCTGGTCTCTGGAGGTCTGGGGTGGAGCCACTTTTGACAGCTGCATCCGCTTTCTCAAAGAAGATCCCTGGGAACGTCTGCATCAGTTAAAACAGGCATTGCCCAATACCCGTCTGCAAATGCTGCTCAGAGGACAAAATCTATTAGGTTATCGCCATTA
>DAOVUK010000221.1 GCA_030632625.1 Gammaproteobacteria bacterium | reverse complement strand
GTATGTTATTAAGTTTATAAGTTGATATGCAAAACATACCAACTTACCAACTTACCAACTTACCAACTTACCAACTTACCAACTTACCAACATACCAACATACCAACTTACTCACCCCGCCACTAGAAAATATCAGCATAGTTCTATACTATATCTACTTTAATCCCTGTTTAACTCTATTATGGAAATATTATGGAAAAGGCTGATATCGGCTTAATTGGACTGGCCGTCATGGGGCAGAATCTTGCACTGAATATCAATGATCATGGCTTTCGCCTGGCGGTATTCAACCGTACAACCAGCAAGGTTGATGATTTTATCAATGGTTCTGCCAGTGGTACAAAGATTATTGGCACACACTCAATCGAAGAATTTGTCAATACTCTGGAAAGTCCCCGGCGAATTTTGTTAATGGTAAAAGCCGGTGCAGTGGTGGATCACTTTATTGAACTGCTGCTGCCTCACCTGCAGACCGGTGATATCATTATGGATGGCGGTAATTCACTGTATACAGACACCACCCGGCGGGTTAATGCACTGGCAGAGCAGGGTATCATCTATCTGGGTACAGGCATCTCCGGAGGCGAAGAAGGTGCACGAAATGGACCTTCTATTATGCCCGGCGGTAATAAAAAAGGCTGGCGCCAGGTTAAAGATCTGCTGCAGGGTATTAGTGCAAAAGTGAATGGCGAGCCCTGCTGTGACTGGATTGGTGAAGAAGGTGCCGGTCACTATGTAAAAATGGTGCATAACGGCATTGAATATGGTGATATGCAGCTGATCTGCGAAGCCTATCAGTTTTTGCGGGAAGGCCTGTCTTTGAGTGTTGATGAAATTGCCGATATTTTCAGCCAGTGGAATGCCGGTGAACTCAATTCGTACCTGATTGAAATAACCAGTCATATTCTAAGAGTTAAAGATGCAGATGGTGCACCGCTGGTTGATAAAATACTGGATACTGCCGGACAAAAAGGCACGGGGAAATGGACCGCTATTAATTCATTAGAATTAGGTATACCACTGACATTGATTGGCGAAGCTGTGTTTGCCCGTTTTTTGTCAGCCTTAAAAGCAGAACGTGTCAAAGCAGCAAAAGTGCTGTCCGGACCTGATACCAGGTTTGATTATTCACCAGAGGATAAAGACAATTATATTAATGCCGTCAAAGACGCACTTTATGCTTCTAAAATAATTTCCTATACTCAGGGATATATGCTGATGCGGGAGGCCGCCAATGCCTATAAATGGAATCTGAATTATGGCGGTATTGCGCTGATGTGGCGTGGCGGATGCATTATCCGCAGTCAATTTCTGGATAGTATCAAGCAGGCCTATAGTAAAAATCCCAAACTGGAAAGTCTGCTTCTGGACGACTTTTTTCAACAGGCAATTGCTGCCAGCCAAAGCGGCTGGCGCAAAACAGTCGCCAGAGCGGTTGAATCAGGGATTCCTGTGCCGGGATTTGCTGCCGCACTCACTTTTTATGATGGTTATCGAATGGCATCAGTGCCGGCAAATTTATTACAGGCGCAGCGGGATTACTTTGGTGCACACACCTTTGAACGTATTGATCAGCCGCGCGGTCAGTTTTTCCACCATGAATGGACTAATGAGGACTAACATGACACCTTCCAGTATCACTCATCACAATAAACTGGTGACCGAGCCCTGTACGCTGATTATTTTTGGCGTGACAGGTCATCTCAGCAGAAATAAATTATTACCCGCACTTTATCATCTTGAAGAGGCCAGTCGCCTGCCGGATGAAGTGACCATTGTTGGTTTTGGCCGTAGAGACTGGAGTAATGAACAATGGTCAGAGGAAGTAAAACATGCGCTCAGGGAACATGCACGAGGTGGTCTTGATGATACGGTGTTTGCACGTTTTACTCAGCGACTGCATTTTCAGCAGGGCGATCTGCAGGATGAATCTTCTTTTGAGGACTTAAAAAAACGTCTGGAAAATATTGATGTGTTTCCGGTTAATCATATTTTTTATCTGGCCATACGACCTCAGGATTACAATTATGCCACTAGAAATCTGGTTGTCAGTGGGCTGCATAAAGAACATAATGGCTACTGCCGTCTGGTGATAGAAAAACCTTTTGGGCATGATCTGGAAAGCTCAGAAGTGCTTAATACTCAATTGCATAAGAATTTCAAGGAAGAGCAGCTGTATCGCATTGATCATTATTTAGGTAAGGATACGGTACAGAATATTCTGGTTTTTCGCTTTGCAAATTTACTTCTGGAACCATTATGGAATCGTAATTATATTGATCATGTGCAAATCACTCATGCTGAAACAGCAGGTGTTGGAGGACGTTCACATTATTATGATTCGGCGGGTGCATTGCGTGATATGATACAAAGTCACTTACTGCAAATGCTGGCCCTGGTGGCAATGGAGCCGCCGGCAAATCTGGATGCTAATGCTTTACGCGATGAGAAAGTAAAAGTGCTTCGCTCCATCCGCCCCATTAGTCATAATGCGGTTAATATGCATGCTTTTCGTGCTCAATATGCAACCGGACATATTGATGATGAAGCAGTTCCCGGCTATCTGGATGAGCAGGATGTTGCGCATGGCAGTACCACAGAAACCTTTGCCGCAATGAAGCTTTATATTGATAACTGGCGCTGGAAAGGGGTACCCTTTTTTCTGCGTACCGGTAAGCGAATGAAACAAGACAATTTCCTGGTCAGTATTCGCTTCAAACGTCCCCCGCAGCAATTATTTAAAGACACGGCATTGCAGCAAATGGAGCCCAACTGGCTGCTGATAAATATTCAGCCGGAAGATTGCCTGAGAATTGAAATGCAGGTAAAAAAATCAGGACTTGAATTAGAAACCCAAATCACTCAGCTGGAAGCCTGTTCCTGTGATAATACGCAAAAAATTGATGCCTATGAAGCTTTACTGCTGGAAGTAATGGAAGGCGATCAGTCGCAATTTTTACGTTTTGATGAAGTGTCATGGGCATGGAAAATTGTTGATCCGGTATTACGTTCATGGATGGAAGAGCAGGACTATATTCATACCTATCCGGCAGGCACCTGGGGACCGGATGTCTCTTCAAGATTGTTTGACAGCAATGATCAGTTCTGGAGAAATAAACTGGATGCTAAGAACTGCGACACATGATTAGCGTTTAACGCTACCAAAACATCTCAGGCGCATGTTTTTGATATTTATTTCTATCCTCGATTGCCTGAGTATAAAGTTTAAGATATTGTCTGGCGCTATTTTTCCAGGAGAATTCCTGATTCATGCCGTTAATCATGAGTTTTTTCCAGGCAACTTCGTTCTGATATAATAATGACGTCAGGGTAATGGCATCTACGATAGTAGAACCATTTGCTTCATGGAAAACAATGCCTGTGGCACTATGATCAGCCAGATTTTCTTTAGATGCATGAGTGACTGTATCTGCCAGCCCGCCAGTTTCTCTGACAATGGGTATGGTGCCATAGCGTAAACTATACAGCTGATTGAGACCGCAAGGTTCAAAACGTGACGGCATCAGAAAGGCATCCGCACCAGCCTCAATTAAATGGGATAGTGATTCATCATAACCGAGCTGAATCTGAATTTTTTCAGGATGTCGGCTTACCCAGCGTCGTAATCGGGATTCCAGTTCCAGATCACCCGAACCAAGAACTACAATTTGTACCGGTAATTCCAGAATCTCTTCCATATTCTCTAATATCAGATCGACGCCTTTCTGATAGACCAGACGGGCAACCATACCAAGCAATAAAGTCTTTTTCTTTGCGGGTAAGTTAAAATGCTTTTGTAGAGCACTTTTATTAAGGCGTTTATCATCAAGAGTCTTAATCGAATAATTTTTCTTGATCATGGTATCCTTTTCAGGATTCCATTCATTCATATCAATGCCATTTAATATGCCGGACAGACGTTCGCTTCGATAGGATAATAAACCCGAGAGGCCATAGCCGAATTCTTCAGTTTGTATTTCTTTTGCATAGGAAGGACTGACAGTATTGACTCGATCAGAAAAAACCAGTCCGCCTTTTATGAATGAAAAATCACCATGAAATTCCAGTTCATGATGATTCCAGAGGTGCGGGCTGAGTTCTAAGGCATTAAACCGGTCACTGGAGAAAATCCCCATATGGGCCATATTGTGAATAGTAAAGACGCTTGCCGGCCTGATTTTTTCTATGCCTGACTGTTCATGCTCATGTTCAAGTAACACACCGAGTAATCCGGCTTGCCAGTCATTACCATGAACGATATCGGGCCGCCAGTTTAAACCGGCTCGTCCCATGGCTATTTCTACAGCGACGTAATTCAATAGTGCAAAACGAAAATCATTATCTTCAAATTCAATATTATTTTCATCAAAATAAGGTGTTCCGGGACGATTGTAAAGTTCAGATTCAATCATCCAGACTTTAACCTGACTGCCGGGCAATGTTGTTTCAAGAATTGCCACGCTGTTGATTTTTCCAATGCCTGCAGGCAGTCCCAGGTGACCGGGAAAGCCTTTGGCGGGCAAATTAATTTTAGCAATATATTTTATGGACTCAGCTTTTTGAACTGCAAATGGATAAGCGGGTATGAGTACTATAATATCCTGTTCTAAATCTTTAAGTGCCTTAGGTAAACTATTGGAAACATCACCAAGGCCGCCCGTTTTGGCAAAAGGATGAAGTTCACTGCTGACAAATAGAATTTTATATTGCGGATTCTTCTGCGCTGTCTTATTTTTTTTTGAATTCATGTTTAAGGTAATAGTTTTAAGCTAATAGTTTTAAGGTAATAGTTTATTGATCAGTTAATCTTCCTGATAATAAGTCCGGCCAGAGGCGGCAGAGTAATACTGATTGAATTCTCTTTGTCCATCCAGGGAACTGGTTCACTTATTATGGGGTTATTATTGCCCATATTAGAGCCATTGTAGTAGCTGGAATCTGAATTTAATAATTCTTCATAGTGACCGCCAAAGGGAACACCGATGCGATAATTTTCTCTGACAACCGGGGTAAAATTCAGTACAATAATAACCGAATCATCAGGGCCGTTTCTTTGATAAATAAGAATGGACTGGGCTGAATCATGGCAGTCAACCCAGTCAAATCCCCGGGGATCAAAGTCATAATAATGCAGCGCCGGTATCTGGGTATAAAGTTTGTTTAACTGGCTCACCAGATCTTTGACGCCGCGATGAGAGTCAGACTCCAGCTCATGCCATTCGAGTGCCTGGTTAAAATTCCATTCGATCCGCTGGCCAAATTCATTGCCCATGAAAAGCAGTTTTTTTCCGGGATAGGTAAACATAAAAGTATACAAAAGACGTAAATTTGCAAATTTCTGCCAGTCATCGCCCGGCATTTTTCCTAACATGGAACCTTTACCATGTACGACTTCATCATGAGAAAACGGCAGCATGAAGTTTTCTGAAAAACTGTACAATAAACCAAAGGTTAATCGATCATGATGATAATGACGGTGGATGGGATCCATTTGCATATAGCTCAGAATGTCATGCATCCAGCCCATATTCCATTTCATGGTGAAACCCAGGCCGCCCAGCCAGGCAGGACGAGTCACCTGAGGCCAGGAGGTGGATTCTTCAGCAATTATCACAGTGCCGGGATATTCAACATGCGTGAGGTGATTTAATTCCTTGATAAAATCAATGGCTTCCAGGTTTTCATTGCCGCCGTATTTGTTGGGCAGCCATTCACCCTCTTCCCGAGAATAATCAAGATACAGCATTGAGGCAACTGCATCCACTCGCAGGCCGTCAATGTGGAACTTGTCGAGCCAGAACAGGGCACTGGAAAATAGAAAGTTTTTCACTTCATTGCGGCCCAGATTATAAATTAACGTGCCCCAGTCCTGATGTTCGCCCAGACGCGGATCTTCATGCTCATACAGAGCACTGCCGTCATATTTTGCCAGTCCATGCGAATCCTTTGGAAAGTGTGCTGGTACCCAGTCGACTAAAACACCAAGATGATGCTGGTGACAATAATCAACAAAGTATTTAAAATCATCAATACTGCCGAAACGGCTGCTGGGTGCAAAATATCCGGTAGCCTGATATCCCCAGGAAGCATCCAGAGGATGTTCTGTTATGGGTAATAATTCGATATGCGTG
>DAOVUK010000151.1 GCA_030632625.1 Gammaproteobacteria bacterium | reverse complement strand
GGGGGCAACACTTTCTCCCCAGTCTTTTACCTTTGTTAATCCCATGGGACAGACCCTCGGCTATGTCAGTTCCGGTTTACAAGCCTCATTACTGACCTTTGGTATTATTTCCGTGTTCGGTGTTATTTTAGGCTCGCTGGTCTGGTCTCTGATCAGTAAAAGCTTCAGAATTGAATGGTTTTTTAATCTTAAGGATTTTATTACTCATGTCATTGGTGCCGTTTTAATGGGCTTTGGTGGTGTTTTAGCCATGGGATGTACCATTGGCCAGGGTATTACCGGCTTATCAACACTGGCTGTCGGCTCGATGATTGCGTTTGCAGCCATTGTCTTCGGCAGCGCACTGACCATGAAAGTCCAATATTATCAAATGCTCTATGAGGATGCTTCTTTCTTTGCTGTACTGCTTACTGCTCTGGTTGAGCTCAGATTGTTACCTGCAAGTATGAGAAAACTAGAAGCACTATAAGTTTTAATTGATCATTATCTAATTGCCAGAAGAATTTACAGCCTGATTGTGACTAATAATAAGCTTGCTTGATAAAGAAGGGAAAGCACTGATCACAGACATAAATACTGCCGCGATATAGGGTAATGACTGTACCAGTAAAACAATAAACCACAGTAAAAGATCCAGATCATTTATTGAAAAAACAAAATAAATTGTGCCAGCTGCCAGCCAGAGTAATAACATAATCACCGTTTCTTCCAAAGCAGCGCCGATGGCCTGAAAAAATGCCGCAGATTGTTCCATTTTGGGGGTACGTAAAAATGGCCGTCCCTTAGTGAACAAACCCAGCCACATAGCTTTTGCTATCGTATGAGACAAGGCCAGTCCGGAAACAGCTGCGGCAAAGGTCTGGCGAAAAGTCATGACAATATTAACCCCTTGATAGAGATAGAACAGCTTCAAAATTTTAAACACAAACAAAGCCAGCGGTAAAATTGAAAAAATCACCAGCGGTGGTGCAATTTTTTCTGGTGCTGCCACCATTGCAATGGTCCAGAGTAAGGCCGCCAGATTAAATATCAGATTAATTCCATCAGCAATCCAGGGTAACCAGCCGGCAATAAAATGATATCGCTGCCCGGATGATAACTGACTTTTTACTTTACCGGACAATTCACCCCAGTGATGACGCATAATCTGCATTGCACCATAGGCCCAGCGAAAACGTTGATTTTTATAATCAACAAAAGTATCCGGCATCAGCCCCTTACCATAACTCTTTGGACTATAAACGGCTTCATGTCCTGCGGTAAAAATCATTAAACCCAATTCAGCATCTTCGGTAATGGTGTTCTCGCTCCAGCCGCCCACTTCTTCGAGAACTGCTTTTCTGACCATGGTCATGGTGCCGTGTTGAATAATGGCATTACGCTCATTTCGGGTCACCATGCCGATATAAAAAAAGCCCCGATACTCAGAGAAGCACATTGCTTTAAAGGCATTATCCTGTAAATCCCGATAATCCTGAGGCGACTGAACGATTGCTACTTCAGAACGGGAAAACTGGGGCACCAGATCCTTTAACCAGTCGGGAGTCACACAATAGTCACTATCAATGACTGCAATAACACTGGCCTGTTCTGCTGTTTGCTGCAAGGCAAAATTCAGCGCCCCGGACTTAAAACCAGTAAGAGGGTCTTTATGATGAAACTTAAATTGCTCACCCAGTAGCTCACAATGAGCCTCGACCGGCTGCCAGACTTTGGGATCTTTAGTATTGTTATCAATAACAATGACTTCATAGTTTTCATAATCAAGTTCAGACAGTGCATTGAGTGTGTCAATCATCATCTGCGGAGGCTCATTATAAGCCGGTACATGAATTGAGACAAAGGGCTGCTCCCCGTTACTCACTTTAAGTGGTATTAATTCACGACGTCTTTTTTTCACCCAAAGTGTTTCAGCCCATTCATGAGCTTCAATCAACAGGACAATAGCCACGCCTACCATGCCGAAAATGAGTACAAGACCCACCAGGATAATGGACAGCGTCATATATTGATCCACATAATCATAAATTATCCAGACAATGACTGTTGAAAGTATAAACGCAATTAATGCCAGAAAACTTCGCCCTGAATAACTGAGCGTTTTTGCATCAATGGATAACATAGCGAAAAAAATAATAGCAAATAAGACAGAAAGACCCGCTAGAAAGTCCCATTGCGGTATTTCAATAATAGCTTTAGTCAATTCAAATTTAGCCTGGCGATCGACATCATAGACGCCCCAATAAGCACCAATGGAGCCTTCAATGGACTGTTTCCAGGGTTGATCAAAGGCTTCCATAAGATAATAGACATAGTTTTTTTGCTCGGCATTACGCAGAAATCGGCGTAAAAACGTGGCTTCATTGGCTTCTGATGCGATCGCTTCTTTCTGAGTCCGTCCGCGACTGGGCCAGCCGACTTCTGTAATGACAATGGGTTTTTCCGGGTAGAGACTTTTCAGGTGCTGCATACGATTCTCAATATGCCCCACCGCATTATCCAGAGGAATACCCTCCCAAAACGGCAGCATGTGAACAGCAATATAATCGACATGTTTTACCAGCTCAGGATTTTTTATCCAGATATGCCAGGGTTCAGCAGTGCTGACCGGCATGCCTACTTCGGCCCGAACATGATCAAGATGAGCAATAAGCTGTTTGACCGGCAGGTCTTGTCTTAATAACACCTCATTGCCGACGATTACACGAACCACATTGCGACGATTTTTATCGGCAATATCAATCAAAGCCTCAATTTCCTGCGAGTTTTTCTGCTGATCTTTGTCGAGCCAGCCGCCTAAAGCCACGTTCAGGTCATATTGCTGTGCGAGCTCAGGTATCTTACCCAAAGTTGAGTGAACACTATAACTTCGTATTGCATGAGTTTTGCCTGAAAGTAATGCTAAATCGGCATTAATTTCTTCTTCTGTAGGATAAAGATTTTTTGCCGGATCATGGTGAGCGCGTAACGGTGAAAAAGAGAAGCCCTGAATTGTGTCAGGCCATGGTGGTTCCATTTCCGGTCGATTAGCCAGTGCCCAAAGACTGATAGTCAGCACAGCAATAACCAGTGACAGGATAATATTTGATAATCTCATCGCACAGAAATTCCATAAAAACTGATAAAATTGTACATTATATCATTACTTGCGATTACATTCTGGGTGTTGTTCACAAAATTTAATGTTTTTTAAAAAATAATAATATTAATATAAACTGATGCCCTTAAATGACTGGTTCCAGGAAAATTATACGCTACTTAATTATAAGATTATTTTGCTCAGCAGGATTGCTCAGGCCGATGAAAGTCGGTATGGATAAACTTTCTCTTGAAATTTCATCAAAATTCAGTTATTTTCGATTCGCTAGGGGTCCTCATATTTCGCTATCAGGCAGAGTCATTGTTAATCATACTTTGCTTTATCCTGTGTTTGTGAGGCGAGAAACACCCTTTGAACCTGATCCGGTTCACACCGGCGTAGGAAAGCGCTTTAATCTGTGTTGATGCATTTAGTACGATGCCCTTTCATTTGATTAGTCTTCATACGCCTGCTTTAGTTTGACCGTTTTTTTTAAATAGTAAGGACCAGTATGAGCGCAATTCCAGAAGATTTTATCCGCCAGACCAGCCAGTTATCCGCAGACGTCACCCGTGCTTTTTCCGGGTCGAGAAAAATCTATGTACAGGGCAGTCGGCCTGATATTCAGGTGCCCATGCGTGAAATTATCCAGGATGATACCCAGACGAATGAAGGGCTTGAAAAAAATCCGCCCATTCCTGTTTATGATACTTCCGGAATTTATACCGATCCTGAAGCACAGATTGATTTACTCAAAGGTTTACCTGCTTTGCGTGATAACTGGATTATAGAACGCGAAGATACAGAACAACTGAGTGGTCCCAGTTCAGAATATGGCACCCAACGGCAAAATGATCCGCAATTAGCTAATTTACGCTTTGAACATATTCGCGCACCACGCAAAGCCATTAGCGGTAAAAATGTCTCTCAAATGCATTATGCCCGCCAGGGTATTATTACACCTGAAATGGAATATGTTGCCATTCGTGAAAATACCAAATTACAGGAAATGCGTGATTCCGGTCTTATGAGGCAGCATCCACAGCATCCAGGTGAAAACTTTGGTGCCAGCATTCCAGATGAAGTCACTGCAGAATTTGTTTGTGATGAAATTGCCAGAGGGCGTGCGATTATCCCTGCTAATATCAACCATCCTGAAATTGAACCGATGATCATTGGCCGCAACTTTCTGGTTAAAGTGAATACTAATATTGGTAATTCAGCAGTGACTTCATCAATTACCGAAGAAGTTGAAAAAATGGTCTGGTCGACTCGTTGGGGTGGTGATACTCTGATGGATCTTTCTACCGGCAAAAATATTCATGAGACGCGTGAGTGGATCATCCGTAACTCACCCGTGCCAATTGGTACAGTGCCCATCTATCAGGCTTTAGAAAAAGTCAATGGTAAAGCAGAAAATCTGACCTGGGAAATTTTTAAAGATACCTTAATCGAACAGGCAGAGCAGGGCGTGGATTACTTCACTATTCATGCCGGCATTCGTCTGCAGCATGTACCTCTGACTGCTAAACGTTTAACAGGCATTGTCTCACGTGGTGGTTCTATCATGGCAAAGTGGTGTCTGTCACACCATACAGAAAGCTTCCTGTACTCTCATTTTGAAGACATCTGTGAAATCATGAAAGCCTATGATGTGGCCTTTTCTCTGGGAGACGGCTTGCGTCCGGGTTCTATTGCTGATGCTAATGATGAAGCACAATTAGGCGAATTAAAAACTTTGGGTGAGTTAACTAAAATTGCCTGGAAACATGACATTCAAACCATGATTGAAGGCCCGGGTCATGTGCCGATGCACATGATTAAAGAAAATATGGACATTCAGCTTGAAGACTGTGATGAAGCACCTTTTTATACACTTGGACCTTTGACCACTGATATTGCTCCGGGCTACGACCATATTACTTCCGCCATTGGTGCGGCACAGATCGGCTGGTATGGTACTGCTATGCTGTGTTATGTCACACCTAAAGAGCATCTGGGCTTGCCCAATAAAGCCGATGTTCGCGATGGTATTATTACCTATAAACTGGCTGCGCATGCAGCAGATTTAGCCAAAGGTATCCCCGGTGCACAGGTGCGTGACAATGCCATGTCTAAAGCACGTTTCGAGTTTCGCTGGGAAGATCAGTTTAATCTTGGCCTGGATCCGGAAAGAGCCAGAGAATATCATGATGAAACCATGCCCAAACAGGCACATAAAGTGGCTCATTTCTGCTCAATGTGCGGCCCCAATTTTTGTTCGATGAAAATATCTCAGGATGTCCGGGACTATGCGGCAGAGCATGGTATTATTGATATTAATGTGGCGATAGAAGAAGGCATGGCAGAAAAATCAGCTCAGTTTAAAGAAACAGGCAGTCATATTTATAATAAATCTTAAAAGAAGTCTTAATAGAAGTTATAAGTCTTGAGTTATAAGTCATAAATCTCAAGACTTATTACGACTTACAACTTACGACTTACAACTTACAACTTACAACTTACAACTTACGGTCCACAAACTATGCTTAATATTTTGTTTGACTGGTTTGATAATATCCAGCAATTTTTTATTCGTCTGATTAAACTTTATCAAATCCAGAATCTGAGAGATAAAGGCATTATCTGGTCTATTGGCCTGTTAATTGTCACTTTATTAATGATCTGGCTGGTTCTGGGATTTTTATGGAGTCGGGAACCAGCACTTTTTGATGTCAGAGTGCAAACTCAGTCAGTGATTAATGAACTCAATGAAAAGTCTGCAAAGCAATACAAAGTTGTGGTAGGCGCAACGACGACAGCCACCGTGATTAATGTGAGCAAAACTCTGCTGAATAAGCCGGGTGGATATTTAAGTAATGATGTGACACCGCCTGGAATTTTTCTGGATAACATTCCCAACTGGGAATACGGTGTATTAGTGCAGATTCGAGACATGGCAAGAGTGCTCAGAAATGATTTTAGTATGTCACAATCGACTTCAACAGAGGATAAGGATCTAAATCTTGCAGAGCCTTCATTTAATAATGATGCTAATAAGTGGATCTGGCCCGCATCTGAAGGTAAATATCAGCAGGGAATTAATTATCTTTATAAGTATCTGGAACGCTTAATTGACACAGAAAAACCCAATGCCCAGTTTTTCGCCCGGGCGGATAACCTGGTTGACTGGCTGCAGGTGGTGGAAAAACGCCTCGGCAGTTTATCACAAAGATTAAGTGCCAGTGTCGGCCAGGAAAGGATTAATACCGATCTCGCGGGTGATGCTCAGGCACAACAGGCGACATCTTCAGCAGAAAATCTAATGATTAAAACATCCTGGTTTGAAATTGATGATGTGTTCTATGAAGCTCGCGGAACCGCATGGGCTCTGGTGCATTTGTTACAGGCGATTGAACAGGATTTTGGCCCGGTACTAACAAAGAAAAATGCACTGCTGAGTTTAAGACAGATTATTCGGGAACTGGCGGCCACTCAGGAACCTATCTGGAGTCCGATTATTTTAAATGGCAGTGGTTTTGGCATGACTGCCAACCATTCACTGGTCATGGCATCTTATATTTCACGGGCAAATGCAGCCATTATTGATTTAAAACGGCTGTTGCAGGATGGTTAAACATAATCAGTTGGGCAGTTATGAGCAAGCCAGAGACGCTTAGAAAAATCCAGGGATACTTTCAGACCAGCCTGATTCCTTAAAAAGGATATTATACAGCTTCTCATCCCATTTATGCCCCCATGGGCCGCTTTTTGTCAGGTGTTTACTATAGCCTCTTGGTGCGCCGGGAGGGATAAAGCCGAAAGGGATACCATTAATAAGTAAAGCCACAGAACGCCCGTCAGGACTCCATTTGAGTTCAAATATATCGGATTGCAGTGGTGTAAATTCAGCATGTGGATGGGCATAACCGGCAACAGCAGGCGGTGATGATGTCTTGAATTTAGAAATTTCAGACTCCAGGGGGGCTTTGATGCGATTATAAATCCAGCAGTCGGCAACCACCACGGGACTATCCGGTTTGGTCAGATACAGCCATGCAGAATGCCCATGATCTTCAAGCCGTGCTTGTTTTTGTGAGCGAGAGTTTTTCTCACATAATATGGTTCTTTTATCCATATTTGAGATAATAGCCTTCAGCTTTGATATATGAGCCTTCAGCTAAAAAATGAGAGTCTTCAGCCAAAAAATG
>DAOVUK010000232.1 GCA_030632625.1 Gammaproteobacteria bacterium | reverse complement strand
TTAAAGGGTTGTATAGGGGGGATGAGAAATGAAGTTTAATCTTTTTCTCTGGCTAAAAGTAAGCATAAAAGACAAATTTTGGGATCGCATCTGGAATTCAATGGTCCGGTGGCTTAATACTGAAAAAATCAGTACTGATCTGCCGCCCTATGATTTTAAACAGTTGTGCTATGAAATTCGACCTGGCGATGTGGTTCTGGTTGAAGGCCGCAGTCGTATTTCAGAAGTGATCAAACTCATCACCCAAAGCCCATGGACCCATTCTGCTCTCTATATTGGTCATGCCTATGAAATAGCCAATCCTCAATTACGGCAAAAGGTTTTGTCTTATCATCAGGGTGATCCGCAAGCACCATTAATCATTGAAGCACTGCTGGGTGAAGGCACAGTGGTGCATTCAATTGATAAATATCGTCATGATCATCTCAGAATTTGTCGTCCCAGTAATATTACTCCGAAAGATGCGCAAAAAGTCACTGAATACGGTATCAGCAAACTGGGCAGTGAATATCATGTTCGACAGTTACTGGATCTGGCCCGATTTTTATTCCCTTATAGTCTTCTTCCCAGACGCTGGCGTTCCAGTCTGTTTATGCACAACTTAAGTTCTGACAAAAATGCTTCGGATAAAAGCAGCTCAGCAACAAACACAGTCTGTTCAAGTATGATTTCAGAAGCTTTTGCACAAATACAATTTCCTATTTTACCTGTTACGGAACAATTGAAGAATGGTCAGTACAGTTTGTATATGCGCAACCCACGTTTAATGATACCCAAGGACTTTGATTACTCACCTTATTTTGAAATTATAAAATATCCTATTTATCGCTTTGATAGAGTTGCCATGTATAAAAAAATGCCATGGAATGAAGAAGGTCTGGTCTGTCATGCTCCTGGCGATTGTTACTTACCGGAAGATGCCATGGCAAAAAATAATTAAAGCTTATGAAGCTTTTACGGGGGGAAATTATGTCATCGATTACCAATGAAGATAAATATTTTAATGACTCTGCAATTGACCACCAGAGTTTCTTTAGAAAGCTTCGCCTGGAATATTTTTCCCAGCCAGTTTTCAAGCTGTTTCGCCAGGCTTTACCCAAAATGTCCAGAACTGAAAAAGAAGCGCTGCAAGCGGGTTCTGTCTGGTGGGATGGTGAATTATTCAGCGGCACTCCCGACTGGGACAAATTATTAGAGTTTGATTTAACACAGTTAACAAAAGAAGAAAAAGCCTTTATTGATGGTCCGGTTGAAGCGATTTGTACACTGATAGATGACTGGAAAATCACTCAGGAAAGTAAAGACCTGCCGGATTTTATCTGGCAGTTTATAAAAACTCATGGTTTTTTTGGCCTTATTATTCCCAAAAAGTATGGAGGACTAGAATATTCAGCCCTGGCACATTCGGCCATGGTAATGAAACTTGCCAGCAAGAGTATTACTGCCGCCGTTACGATTATGGTGCCCAATTCATTAGGCCCGGCAAAATTGATTATGGAGTATGGTTCAGCGCAACAAAAAGAAGATTATCTGCCTAGACTGGCCAGCGGCAGTGAGATACCTGCATTTGCACTCACCAGCCCTACTGCAGGCAGTGATGCCAGTTCAATGACAGACTATGGTGTTGTCTGCCATCAAAATTTTGCGGGTAAAAATACCCTGGGAATCTGCTTAAACTGGGAAAAACGCTATATTACATTAGGTCCGATATGTACCCTGCTGGGTTTGGCATTTAAACTGTATGATCCGGATAAATTACTATCCTCTGAAACTGAACCGGGGATTACATTAGCTTTGATCCCAACTCATCTGCAGGGTATCAGCATCGGCAGACGACACTATCCACTGAGCCAGACCTTCCAAAATGGGCCTAATTCCGGCAAGGATGTTTTTATTCCTATTGACTGGATTATTGGCGGCCGTGATTATGCCGGCAAGGGCTGGAGCATGCTCATGGAAAGCCTTGCTGACGGACGTTCGATTTCATTACCTGCGCTGAGTACTGGTGCCGGGAAACTGGCCAGCCGGACAACGGGAGCTTATGCCCGGATTCGAAAACAATTTAACCGCCCTATCGGTGATTTTGGCGGTGTATCAGAAGCACTGAGCCGGATAGCCGGTAATACCTACATAATGGAAGCGGCAAGAAATCTGACCGTCAGCAGTATTGACCAGGGTGAAAAACCTTCTGTTGCCGGTGCAGTGGTCAAATATCATCTAACAGAAAAAATGCGACAGGTCGTTAATGATGCGATGGATGTTTATGGCGGGGCCGCTATATGCATGGGGCCGAGAAATATCATGGGACGTATTTACCAGGCTGTGCCGATTAGTATTACGGTCGAAGGTGCCAATATTCTCACCCGCAGCATGATAATTTTCGGCCAGGGTGCAGTGCGTTGTCACCCTTATATTTTTAAAGAAATTACATCGGTCAATAATAAAAATAAAATACAGGGTTTAATACATTTTGATAAGGCCTTTACGGCTCATGTTATTCATGTCATTCGCTCTTTTAATCGAACCTTTTTTACTGCACTGACGGATGGTCGATTTTGTAAGACACCAGCAAAAAGAAAATCTAAAAACAAAATTCCTATCACCACAGAATACCTGCAGGCAAGCAGACCTTATTATCAAAAATTATCCCGAATGAGTGTTGCCTTTGCTCTTTTAAGTGATTTTTGTATGCTGAGCCTGGGCGGGAAACTTAAACAGATGGAAAATCTATCAGGCCGGCTGGCTGATATTTTAAGCTATCTTTATTTGAGTTCCGCCGTTTTAAAGCAATACCATAATGATCAGGCATACTCTGAGGATAAAGCATTAATGCAATGGAGTTGTGAAACATTACTTTATGATACACAACAGGCATTTTCCGGGGTACTTGCCAACCTGCCGAATCACACTATTGCCCGATTATTGAAGTTTCTTATTTTCCCATTTGGAAAAACCTATCATAAACCATCTGATCAGCTGTCAAATAAAGTGGCTCAAACAATATTATCCTCTTCTTCTGCACGTGACCGGCTGACCAGTGGAATTCATAGCAGTCAGGATATTAATGATCCGATTGGTCTTCTGGACGATGCTTTAAATAAAGTGATTGCAGCAACTGAAGCTGAAAGAAAATTACACCAAATAGTAAAAAATAAGCAGCTTGATAACTATAACTCTGCAGAAAAAAGACCCATGAATTTCATTGAGACAATTAATCTGGCATTACAGCAAGGCCTTATTGATTTTCATGAACTCAAGGTACTTTATCAGGCCCATCTGGCAAGAAATGAAGTCATAAAAGTCGATGATTTTAATCAGGATTTACAGTGAGGGATATAACATGAGCAATACCAGTCAAACACCAGAAAACTCAGACTATGGAAACACAGATGCTGTTTATGTGATAGATGGACAACGCACGCCGCAATTGAAATCAACAGGCAAACCAGGACGCTTCAGTGCAGGTGATCTATGTGTTGCAGCGGCCCGATCATTGTTGTTAAAAATGCCTTTTTCTGCACATGAAATTGATGAAGTGATTATAGGTTGTGTCATGCCTGATGCCAGTGAGGCAAATATTGCCCGCCAGGTGGCTATAAGAATTGGCTGTGAGAAAAGTATCCCTGCATGGACTGTGCAGAGAAATTGTGCCTCAGGGATGCAGGCTATTGACAGTGGTATGAACAGCATTCGCAGCGGCAAGGCTGACATCGTTCTGGTCGGCGGCACAGAAGTTATGTCAAGAGCTCCAGTTATGTGGAATAACGCTATGATTAACTGGCTGGCTGCCTGGTTTAAAATTCGTACACATAAGCTGTTCGACAACATTCAATATATTAATTTAATCTTAAACCTGAGGCCGACTTTCTTAAAACCGGTATTTGCACTTTTAAAGGGCTTAAAAGATCCCCTGGTGGATCTTTCCATGGGACAAACGGCTGAAAATCTGGCCTGGCGTTTTGATATATCCCGTTCCGATATGGATAATTATGCATTGCGGAGCCATCAGCGTGCATATAAGAGCCATCAGCGTTTATCTCAGGCCATTGAACAAGGCGAACTGGATAATGAAATCACGCCAATCTATGACCAGAAAAATCATTTTTTTATAGCCGATGATGGTGTCAGGAAAGATTCAGACATTAATAAACTAGCCGCACTGAAACCTGTCTTTGATCGGAAAAATGGTTCGGTGACAGCAGGCAATAGTGCCCAGGTCAGTGATGGCGCTGCAACCATGATGCTGGCCAGTGACAAAGCAGTTAAAAAATATCATTTATCCGTCCTGGGAAAATTAATTGATTGTTACTGGCAGGGTCTTGCACCAGAAGAAATGGGATTGGGGCCAGCACATGCTATTCCCCCGCTATTAGAAAAACATCAATTAAAAATAGATGATATTGATTATTGGGAAATCAATGAAGCTTTCGCTGCTCAGGTTATTGCCTGTCAAAAAGCCCTGAATGATGACAATTACTGTCAGAGCGAGCTGGGACTCAAAGAAAAAGCAGGGAAAATTGCTGATGACAAATTAAATATTGATGGCGGTGGTATCAGCCTGGGACATCCGGTCGGTGCCAGCGGTGCAAGAATTGTTTTACATCTATTGAATATATTAAAGCGCAATTCATTACATAATACACAGAGTGAAAAAATATCCCGTGGAATTGCTTCACTTTGTATTGGCGGTGGTCAGGGTGGTGCAATTTTGCTTGAAACAGTCATGAACCAGGAATAACAGTCATGAACCCTGAGCATTAGTCATGAACCCTGAGCATTAGTCATGAACCCGGAACATCAGTCATGAACCCGAATAATAGTCATAAACTCAAAAACAGAGGAAATTTAACCATGAAAACTTCCTATGAAAACTGGCTTGTGGAAAAAGATGATTATCAAATTTTCACCCTTATCCTGGACAAACCGGGTACATCAACCAATGTCTTATCACAAAATATTCTGCTTGAATTACAGAATATCCTTGATGATGTGAAAAAAAAATCAGCACAGGCATTAATTTTTCAATCGAACAAAGACAATTGTTTTATTGCTGGTGCAGATGTTAAAGAGTTTTCCAGTTTTCAACAACATGAAAATGTTTATGATGAGGCATTACATGCCATTCAGATTGGTCAGCATGTAATGAACAGCATTGAAAATCTGCCCTTCCCAACATTTGCACTGATCAATGGACATTGTCTTGGCGGCGGCATGGAGCTGGCTTTAGCCTGTGATTATCGTATTGCTTTGGACAATACAAAAACCAGAGTTGGATTACCAGAAGTGAAATTAGGCATTCACCCAGGATTTGGCGGCACAGTCCGTACCAATCGTTTATTGGGTGTTTTTAAGGCGATGAATCTCATGCTTTCAGGAAGAACCCTGTCGGTTAAAAGCGCTAAGCGATTTGGCCTGATTGATGACATCATCTCAAGCAGAATAAACAATCATCATTTTAATAAAATCGTCAGTCAGTGGCTGGAAAAACATTGTGCAGATAAGCCTTTAGCCGAAAATAAGCCATTAGCTGAAAATAAGCCATTAGCTGAAAAAGACGACATCATTAAACGCTTAAACAGACAACACCAGCGACCATTTTATTTTAACCTGTTAGAACTTAATTTCATCCGCCCGGTTATTGCTTACATATTGACAAAAAATGTCAGCAAGCGCGTTCTGAAAAAACATTATCCGGCCCCCTTTGAATTGATCAATCTCTGGCAGTTACATGCCGGCAATGATGATTTCATGATGAAAAAAGAAGCTGAATCTGTTGCTGGTTTATTTACCAGTGAAACAGCACAAAATTTGATCCGTGTTTTTCATTTACAGGACCAATTAAAAAGCCTGTCACACTCCTCTGTCAAT
>DAOVUK010000192.1 GCA_030632625.1 Gammaproteobacteria bacterium | reverse complement strand
CAAAGAAACAGACGTTCAGGGCGGGAGCATGCTTTTATAATATAAATCAATATGTTAAAAATTAATTTCAATAAAAGTTTAAAATGATTGAACTATTTTCTCTTTTGAAGATCAGATCAGTATCTCAATAAACAAAATAATGGGTACTGAATATGTTTCTTTTAGAGCAAATAGAATCACTCACTGATCAAAGAAAAGATATCAATCTTGAATACGACCTTGCTGATATTGTCTTTCTTACAATGGTTGCCATCCTTTGCGGAGCAACAGGATGGAAGGCGATCAATATTTTTGGTGAAGCCCAGATAGACTGGTTAAGACAGTATCGTCCCTTTGCTAATGGCATACCCACCCGCCATTCAATTGGACGAATTATCCGAGGCATAAAATCAGATTGCTTTGTAAATTGTTTTTTACAAGGTGTTAATCATATAAGAGAACAAGAAGGTAAAGAACATATTGCCTTTGATGGCAAGGTCTTACGAGGCTCAAGGCATGGTGACAAAACGAACGCCTTACAACTCATGACGGCCATGGTGGTTGAGAGTGGTTTTATACTGTATCAAAAAGAAACCAGTGATAAAACCAATGAAATTCCTGTTATGCAATCCATGCTGGAGTGTATGGATATAAAAGGCTCAGTGATCACTGCGGATGCCATGCACTGTCAAACAAAAACATCTGACGTTGTGATTGATGGAGAAGGTGATTACGTCCTTCAGGTTAAAGAGAACCAAAAGAATTTATTAAATGAAATTAAGGCCTTTTTTCATAAAACAGACAGAGATGAACCTGAGTTGTTTGAGGATAATTGTTATAATGAAGTTGATGGTGAACATGGCCGGATCAATGAGCGTCAATATAGAAGGTTAGTAATTACTGACTGGCTAAGTGAAGGAAAAAAATTCAAACAGAGCCATGCTGTAATCGAAGTACAACGCACTCGTACCATCAAAGAGAAGATCCAACAGGAAACCTCTTACTACATTACCTCATTAGCAGATAATGTCTGCAATGTAGCAGGCTATATCCGCCGCCACTGGGCTATAGAAAATAGCCAGCATTGGGTGCTGGATGTGACCTTTAGGGAAGATGAATGCCAAATATATGCAGAAGATGGTGCAAGAAATTTAGCCACCATCAGACGGCACTTATTGAACCTGGTCAAAGCTCATCCACTAAAGGATAGCGTTGCTGGTAAGCTTCAGCGTGCTGCATGGGATGGAAAATTTAGGTCTGAGATTTTATTTGGTTAATAATTGAGCAAAGTATAATCCCACCCTGAGTTGAACATAAGAGATACACAAAGAGAGTTGCTACAATACCTGTATTATTTTAAAATGCGCTATTTATTGCACGGATTGCAAAAGCATTTGAATCATGTCCAATATCTGAAATTGAGTGTCCTTGTTAGTGTAAGCACATCATTTACCTACAGCAGCCTAAAACACTACACCTTAAAAGTTTTCTGGAACAAAGCTCATCGCTTTCCAAATCAAAAAAACAAAAGCAAAGCTCCTTAATGGTCATTAAAATTGCTTTTGCTTAAACACACGAGGGGGTACACCAGGAAATCGGGTCGGGTTCAGTTAAAAGTGACCCGACCAATAGGAATATGTTAAATTTCTGCAGGCTGCACTTCAGTACCTGTATCAGAAGCATTAATCTCAGGTAATAATTTCTCCCTGATTTTTGCATCAATTTCTGCGGCAATTTCAGGGTTTTCTTTTAAGAAATTTCGGGCTTTATCTTTACCCTGGCCAATTTTATCGCCATTATAGGCATACCAAGCACCAGCTTTGTCAACAAAACCTTCTTTAACACCCAAACTAATGAGTTCGCCTTCATAGGAAATGCCTTCACCATAGAGTATATCAAATTCAGTCTGTTTAAAGGGAGGAGCCACTTTATTCTTGACCACCTTGACCCGGGTTTCATTACCCAGAATTTCATCGCCCTTCTTGATTGCACCGATGCGGCGAATATCCAGGCGAACTGAAGCATAAAATTTGAGTGCATTACCACCTGTTGTGGTTTCCGGATTACCAAACATCACACCGATTTTCATACGAAGCTGGTTAATAAAGATCACTAAAGTATTTGAGCGTTTGATAATACTGGTTAATTTACGCAAAGCCTGTGACATCAGACGTGCCTGCAGCCCCATGTGAGAGTCACCCATTTCACCATCAATTTCTGCTTTGGGTGTCAGAGCCGCAACCGAATCAATAACCAGGACATCAACAGCTCCCGAACGTACTAACATATCAGTAATTTCAAGTGCCTGTTCTCCGGTATCGGGCTGAGAGACCAGCAGGCTATCAATATTAACGCCTAATTTTTCTGCATAGACAGGATCCAGAGCATGTTCGGCATCAACAAAGGCTGCAGTACCTCCTGCCTTTTGTGCCTCAGCGATAACCTGCAGTGTCAGTGTGGTTTTACCTGAAGATTCAGGCCCGTAGATTTCAACCACACGCCCTTTTGGCAGGCCGCCAATTCCCAAAGCAATATCCAGCCCCAGGGAGCCCGTTGAAATTGAATCAATTTGTGTAACACCGGCATCGCCCATACGCATAACTGAGCCTTTACCAAACTGGCGATCAATTTGAGAAATTGCAGCATCAAGTGCTTTTTGTTTATTTGCATCCATATTTTATATCCAGGGCTAGCTTTAGCGTTTATTGTGAAAAGTAATTACAAATTATTAATAACAAACCATTTTTTAATTACAAACCATTAATTACAAACCATTAATGACAGTTGATATTTGTACGAATATTATATGAAGAGTTAAAGATTGGGTCAAGGATTTATTCAGGATAATTTAACAGACTGGATTATCTGTGATTATTTTCACCATATTCTGCAGGGCAAAAAGAGCTGACTGGTTTCTAACCGCTTGCCGATCACCTGAAAATAGTTGACTACTGGTGGTCGATACTATTTCATTATTTTTTAAACTATTATTTTTTAAACTATAGTATGCCCAGCCAAAACAAACCATACCCACTGGTTTTGTTTTACTACCGCCGCCTGGTCCTGCGATTCCGGTAATCGATAAAGCAAACTGAGCCTGAGAATGAATTAAAGCACCCCTGGCCATTGCTTCTGCAACAGCTTCGCTGACAGCACCGAAGTCAGTTAATAGCTGCTTATCAACCCCGAGCATCTGCTCTTTTGCCAGATTACTATAGGTAACAAAACCGCGTTCAAACCACTGAGAGCTGCCTGCAAGATCAGTAATTAATTTGGCAACCAGCCCCCCGGTACAGGATTCAGCTGTGGCAATTTGTTGTGAACCATTGAGACAAAGATTAGCTAAATCATTAAGAGTATCGGCTATCATATTGATTTTTATTAAAATAATTAATCAGTTAAAGTGATTTCTAAGCCCTGTCTGGTTTAAATACAAATTCACGGCTATAATAATATTATGCGAATTTCTAATCCAGCAATTTATCAATATCTCAGCGGTACTGTCAATCGCAACCAGCAGCCGGATCGTTTTCCTGTCCGGCCTGAGCCGATTGAAGGTCAGCTTATTAATGATGAAAAAAAGCAATCGGAGACGAATACAAGCCAGAGCTTTAGGGAGCCGGAACAATCTAACAATGAAACACAAGCAGAACTTATTGCCCCGGCAACTGCGCCGCAGATTCCACAAACAATAGCGCCTGATTCTGTCGCTAATGCACTTTTAGTTCAACAGAAATTAAGCGACAATCCTGCAATTCTTTCACAAAATGGAGCATTCTCAGCAGCCCCGAATTTTCCCTATGGTCATCGCAGAAGTTTTGCAGGGCTTGCCGGCGGCTCTTTAGTCATTCAAAACTATCTAAACAATGAATTACCAGCCCTGACTCAAGCAGACAATTCTCAAAGAAATATTGACTTCTTTATTTAGCCAGAGCTTATTTAACCAGAGCTTATTTATCCAGAGTTTATCTAACCAGAACGCATTTAATAAAAGCCTGTTTGCTTCCGGGGCCGCAAACAAAGAATCACAATAAAAACATTGCGCAATTGGTTAAATCACTTGCTCTAAAGACAGGCCGACAATATATTTACCATTATCTTCATCTTTAACAACACGTATCACTTTTGCCTTGGCAGTAAGAGGTGTGACAGTTTGAATGACTGGATGGACGGTAACATTAAGTTCCTGCCCTTCAAGCAGTTCATGATCAGTAATAAATTTCACACCTGTGGCACTTAAATTTTTACCATCCCCTTGATACTTTTCAGAACTACCTTCTGCAGAAAATTCAATGCTGCAATCTACTGACATGCGATAAAAAGAACGCTTCTCATCATAATTGATAGTCATAAATAATGCTCTACCTTAGTAAATTAATTAATCGACATAAAAAGTCCGAAAGCAATTTTTGCTTCCAAGACCTTAAAATTTCTGCCATTTTTGTAGTTATTATAAAAATTCATTCATAAGTGCTTAATAATAGCAGTTAATTTTTAAAAAACCGAGAAGTAATCACATTTCTAATAAAAGTTTATGATCCCCTGGCTTAGGGATGAGCTCATTAGTCTCTATTTAGCTCTGATTTTTATTAAATAGGGCTTTCTTTCTGAACTCACATAATAGTACTTTTCACCCCTGCTGAGACACATCGCCTCCGGTTGGAAAAGCCCCTTATATTTTAAAGAATTGTCATAATGCCAGTCACTTTGCTGCTCATTTTTACTAGAAATTCGACGAAAACGATGTATCCGTCTATAGGTGTTAATAGACATGAGCTGACCGTCAGCACTGATATCCAGTGCACTGGGATTAACGATTTCTTTGAATTCACCGGTTTTAACAGCAATTTGAGTTTCGGCCTGATCTGCTGGTTTTAAGGGTAATTCAAACATAATGGCATGGGCTGTCCGTTTGGTCAGCATAATGATTTTTTCGCGTAAAATATCAACGGCAACTGATTCAACATCATATGAGCGGCCATCTTTATATTTAAAGGCAAAGGACCAGACGGGAGAGATTGCCGAACGACTCTTATTTCTCAATTCCGGCTCTTTAATAACATAGATCCGGTAATCCCAGCGCATAGAAAAATTATCGCCTGTATCAGCAATTAATAAATAATGTTCTCCCTGATATTCAAAAGCATCCATATCCTCCCAATCATAACTTTCAATATCCTCCAGATGAAAGGTGCCCATATCTTGGCCCATATTATCCATGGCAAAGATAATGGGCATATGCCCGCTGTCATTATGAGTCCAGAGAATATGTTTATCACGAGTGGAACAGGCCAGGCCGCTGGATTCATTGATTTTCTTATTCTCAATAGGATAGCGTTTTTGCTCAGAAGGCAGAAGCTGTATTTGAGACCAGCTTATTGCGGAGTAAAAGACAGAAAAGAAAGCCGAACAGCTCAGAGAAAATAAAAAAATATATTTAAACACAATTTGCACCCCGGCCTTTTCCGACTGAAAAAGAGATAGTGGGTAAAACATCCAGTGTATTTTTAAATAATTGTTCAATGATCTGACTACTTTGAGATTCTGTATCATACAATTGTATAAATTCCTGAGCGATTTCAGTCAGATATTGCGGACTATTTTTCTTACCATGATGCTTCAGAGGACTCATATCCGGTGCATCCGTTTCCAAAACCCAGGCATCAAGGGGTAATCGTAACAGTAGTGAGCGCAACTTAGTTGCCTTCGGATAGGTAAAGGCACCGCCAAAGCCCAGTTTAAATCCCAGCTTCAAATATTCTTTCGCCTGTTCATAGCTGCCGCTATAAGCATGAATAATTCCCCTTAATGATGGACTCTGCTTTAAATATTTTATCACTTCATCATGAGATTTTCGGGCATGAATAAGTACCGGTAATTGATATTGACCAGCAATTTGCAATTGTTCAGAAAAATAATGACACTGGGAGTCTCTGTCAATATTATTATTAAAGTTCTTATTTTCAAACTTCTTATTCTCAAAAAAGTCCAGACCAATTTCACCAATCGCCGTCAGTGATTCTGAAGCACAGAGCTGAGCCAGCCGGTCCAGATCGTTATCACTATGCTCATCAGTGAAACAGGGATGTAAACCCAGTGCCGGAAAAAGCATCGCCTGATCATGGCACAGGGTTAATATCCCCTGCCAGTCTTTACGGCAAACACCGGGGACAACAATAGCCGTGATATTTTGTTCCCGGCAGGTTTGTAAAATCAATGACCGGTCAGCATCAAAAACCGGAAAATCCAGATGACAGTGACTATCAATTAATGCTGTTTTTAATAAATCAGTCATCCGGTTTTCGCTACGCTTTATTGATTAAATTTATTTATGAGAGCTTTCTCAGAAACTAATTGCCCAAAGAACCAAAAACATCTTTTAACAGCTCAGTAAACAGTGCTTCCGGATTTTAACGAATTAAATTTTCCTGTCCGACAATTTTGGTAAACACGCCTTCCATTGTTTTATCGGTCACATATTTATCAATATCTGCAGCACTGCCCAGATACTTATCCATCAAACCAAAGTTATCATATTGTTTAACCTGTCCGGCCATT
>DAOVUK010000381.1 GCA_030632625.1 Gammaproteobacteria bacterium | reverse complement strand
TTTCATTCAAATCCCAACTACATTACTTGCGCAGGTAGATTCTTCTGTGGGTGGAAAAACCGGCGTTAATCACCCCCTGGGTAAAAATATGATAGGTGCATTCCACCAGCCCCAATGCGTGATCGCTGACACCAGCACATTGAATACTCTGGATGACAGACAATTGAGTGCCGGCCTGGCGGAAGTCATAAAGTATGCATTAATAAATAGTCGCAGCTTCTTTGACTGGCTGAGCAATAATATGCCGGCATTAATTAATCGCGAGGCGGATGCTCTGGCTTATGCCATTGAATTTTCCTGTCAGGATAAGGCTGATGTGGTTGCTGCAGATGAAAGAGAAGAGGGGCAAAGAGCCTTGCTCAATCTTGGACATACCTTTGGTCATGCCATAGAAACGGGTCTGGGATATGGCAACTGTCTGCATGGTGAGGCGGTTGCAATCGGCATGGTTATGGCTGCCGATCTCTCGGTCAGGCACGGCTGGATTGACAGTACTGTACAGCAGCAGATTATCAGCCTTATCGAGCAGGCAAAACTACCCACTCAAGTTCCAACTGATCATGATGTACAAATTTCAGTGCAGAAGTTTACAGAACTTATGGCCGGCGATAAGAAAGTGCTGGATGGTCAGTTACACCTTGTTTTGATGAATGCTTTAGGCAGCAGCATAATCACCTCAGACTTTGATGTTGAAAAACTAAATCAAACACTACAGGCTTTCGCGACAGGGTAAGAGAAGTTGGAAGTCGTAAGTCGTAAGTCCAGAGACAAAAGAAAAATGACTTATAACTTCTATGTAGTGTTCATCAGTTTATTCATCTTTTAGCTTCCCCCTTCTTTAGAAGGGGGACTGAGGGGGTTGAAAATCAACAACTTAAACCCCTCTATCCCCCTTTGAAAAAGGGGGAGGTGAAAAAACAGCAAGCTGGACGCCTGATGTTACTTTTTGATGGTTGGCCGGTACGGTCTGGTTTGCTTATAACTTCCGACTTACAACTTAAGACTTACAAATATGACCAACTTAGCAAAATATGCTGTTACTGAACATAATTCCAAAGGCCGGCTGGTTTTCGAATCAGCGCCGCGATATCGCAGTCAGACTCAGCGAGATCGGGATAGAGTCATTCATTCCGGTGCTTTCAGGCGTCTGGAATATAAAACTCAGGTTTTTGTTAATCATGAAGGCGACATGTTTCGAACACGCCTGACTCACTCAATTGAAGTGGCGCAAATCGGACGTTCTATTGCCCGGGTCATGAAGTTAAATGAAGATCTGGTTGAAGCTATCTGCCTGGCTCACGATCTGGGACATACACCCTTTGGTCATGCCGGCCAGGATGCACTCAATAGCTGCATGAAGAATTATGGTGGATTTGAGCATAATTTACAGTCATTAAGAGT
Organism: Gammaproteobacteria bacterium; assembly: GCA_030632625.1. Taxonomy (GTDB): domain Bacteria; phylum Pseudomonadota; class Gammaproteobacteria; order GRL18; family GRL18; genus GRL18. The sequence goes on along the minus strand of DAOVUK010000381.1, from coordinate 2,510 downwards.
GGTCGATCAGCTCGAAGAACGTTATGCTGAGTTTTCAGGTTTGAATCTGACTTTTGAAGCACGAGAAGGGATACTCAAACATTGCTCAAAATCAGTGGCTGAAAAGCTGGGTGAACTGGGGCAGCGTTTTTTACAGAATTCTCAGCCATCACTTGAGGCTCAGGTTGCTAATCTTGCTGATGCCATCGCTTATAATAATCATGATTTGGATGATGGTCTAAGGGCGGGTTTGATCGAAATGGATCCTCTTCGGGAAGAGCCTTTGTTTGCCATACACTTTGATGAAGTCAGTAAAAAGTGGCCATCCCTTCCGCTGAGACGGATGATTTATGAGACCATTCGCAGAATGATTAATTATCAGGTTGTGGATCTGGTTGAGACATCAGAGGAAAATATAAAAAAACTGCAGCCGCAGTCAATTGATGATATTCGTCAGGCGGCTCCTTTAGTAAAATTAAGCAGTACTGGTTTTTCCCGGCACAAGGCCCTTAAAAAGTTTTTAAAGGATTCCATGTATCGTCATTATCGAGTCCATCGTATGAGTCTGAAGGCTTCGAAAATCATTCATTCTTTATTCGAAGTTTTTATGAATGATACCAGAGTTCTACCAAAGGATGTACAATATCGCATTACAACAGGAGCCTCTCAGTCTTTGTTATTAGCAGAACGCTTATACGACCGGGCACAAGAGCTGCCGCAAGAGAAAGAAATACATCAGGCCAGAATGATCGCTGATTATATTGCCGGGATGACGGATCGTTTTGCCATCTCAGAATATGAGAAATTATTTAATCCATTAACTTTGACCTAGAAATCTTTTAGTAGAATAGGGAGTACCATGTGCCACAACTGGATAGACTGGGCTTAAGAGAAAATCCATTTAAAAAAAGTCGTGATCACCGCTACTTTTATGCGGATCAAAACCGGGCTCAAATCTTAGAGTCGACCGAACACCTGATCGATTATTCAAGCAATTTTCAGGTAATAATAGGTGAGTCGGGAGTTGGTAAAAGTCATTTACTGGAGACTCTTGCCAATCGCATTGATAATAACTGGCGCATTGCAAAAGTTAATAATGCTGAACAGTACGACACGCTGTCTCTGATACAAGCTATTCTGGATGCCTTTGGTGCAATACATGGCGGCCATGCTGAACTGCTGGAAGCTCTGGAGACACAACTTGCAGAAATTAATCAGCTGGGATTTAAACCGGTTCTGCTGGTTGATAGCGAACAAGCCCTGTCGATTGATGCCCTGCGATTTTTAATACAGCTTACCCAGCAGCAGCAAAATGAAGAACCCTATATTAATATTGTGTTATTTGCTACAGCGGAAATCACTGAGTTATTACAGAGTTCGGAACTTAGCGATTTCCGGGAAATTATTCACATAGCAACACTGAATCGTTTTGATAAAGAAGGCGTATCAGGATACTTAAGACATAAAATGGCTGTTGCCGGATATGATCGGGAATCACCCTTTACACCTCGGATCATTGATAGCATTTTTAATGATTCTAAAGGGCTACCGGAAAAAATTAATTTTTTTGCTGATAAATTTCTGGCCTCCAGCGGTAAAGCTGAAAATTACATTGAACCTGATGCTGATAATCAGACAATTAAAATGGATAACAGCTCTACAGCAGATTTAAATAAACGGATGGATGAATTTGCTTCGACCCGGGAACATGATGATTTTTATCAGGAACAGAATGATAATTTCATGGACTCCCTGAGTGATGATGAATTACAGACACATCGAAGTGATCGTGCAGAAGAACAGCTGAGTCGTCTGGCTGAAAAATTTGAAGAAATTGAACAGCTGGGTGAGCAACCGGCTGACTCTTTATTTGCGGACAGAGATCAGCACAGCGGCGATCAGCAGAGCAGAGACTTTACCTATGATGATGAAAGTTCAACATCAGTTTTACCAAAATTCATAATACCTATGGCCGTTATGGGGATTTTGTTGATTGCTGTGCTGGTGCTCAATAGCGTCTTTGAGAAATCTGAACAAGCCGCTTCTCAACTGGCAGGCAAAGAAAAAATTGAATTACTGCCGCTTGAATTACCACCGCAAGATTCAGTTTCCAGTCAACAGGATCTCGACACAGAAAAAACACTTCAATCGGTTAACAGCGTTCAATCTGAAGGCCAGGCAACTATTGATACTCCGCTTAGTATAAAACAGAAAAAAACGCAGAAAATTGAAATGAATTCAGACGTTGTGCCTGAAACAAGCGTTGTGACTGAAACAGACGTTGTGACGGAAACAGAAGTTGTGACGGAATTAGAAGTTGTCGAACAGGTGGATCCTGCTTCACTAACAAAAGAACCCTCGCTGCCGGTAGACCAGGTGTCTGTAGCACAAGAATCTGTACTTCAGGAAGCAGTAGCGGATGAGGATAAAATAATTGATTCTGTGCCTGCACCAGTACTCAGGCGGGTTGAACCTGGGCCTGTAATTGGCTCTAATAGTCGTCAATATGTCACTATTGTCGGCAATAATCT
>DAOVUK010000057.1 GCA_030632625.1 Gammaproteobacteria bacterium | reverse complement strand
ACTGATGAAGAATTTGAACAATTGCTGGATGCTCTGGATGAATCGGCAGGTGCGTCAGCAGAGCCATCAGCTGGTTTAGAGCCATCATCGGGTTTAGAGCCATCAGCGGGATCAGAGCCGCCAGCGGGATCAGTGCCATCAGATGATATCACCGAAGAAGAATTTGAAAACTTGCTTGATCAACTGCATGGTAAAGGTCAGTTCAAAGCAAATGGAAGCTCTAAAACTGACTCTGATAAAGACACACCTTCTGCGCCGGAATCTAAACAGCAAGCCGCTGCTGACAATAAATTAGCAGATGATGAAATTTCTGACGATGAATTTGAAAGTTTACTGGATGAGCTTCATGGTTCGGGTCAGTTTGGTAAAATCAATGCTGCTGAAGCAGCAGAGAATGAGAACAGTGCCAGTGCTGTTAAAAATTCATCTAAAGCAACTGCGGCTCCGGTTAAGCCGGAAGTTGTCAAACCAGCAGCAAAAGCTAAAAAAGCGGCTCCCGCAAAAAAATCAGGGGACAGTGGTGGACCATCACCCGTGCCGGTAGAGGCCACTGTTCGAGTCGATACTAAACGACTGGATGATATTATGAATATGGTGGGTGAGCTGGTGCTGGTGCGCAATCGTCTGGTGACACTGGAACAATCTTTGGCTAATGAAGAGATGTCCAAAGCGGTGAGCAGTCTGGATGTGGTGACTGCTGATTTACAAATGTCTGTGATGAAAACCCGGATGCAGCCGATTAAAAAAGTTTTTGGCCGCTTCCCCAGAGTTGTCCGGGATCTTTCCCGTACTATGAAGAAAGAAGTTAAACTGGAATTGATTGGTGAAGATACCGATCTGGATAAAAATCTGGTTGAAGCTTTGGCTGATCCACTGGTTCATCTGGTCAGGAATTCAGTTGACCATGGTATTGAAATGCCCGATGAACGTATTGCTGCTGGAAAGCCCGCACAGGGAACTGTTATTCTGGCTGCTGAGCAGGAAGGGGATCACATTATGCTGTCCATCGAAGATGATGGCGCGGGGATGAATGCTGATTTTCTACGCAAAAAAGTCGTTGAAAAAGGTTTAATGGATGATGAAGCTGCCGCTCGTCTGGATGATAAGGAATGTTATAATCTAATCTTTATGCCCGGTTTTTCTACCAAAGATGAAATATCGGATATTTCCGGTCGTGGCGTGGGTATGGATGTGGTAAAAACCCGTATTGCCCAGCTTAATGGCGGCATTGATATTGACTCAGAAGAAGGCAAAGGCACCCGTATTGCGATTAAGGTGCCTCTGACACTGGCGATTATGCCTACGCTGATGGTGAAGTTAAAAGAGCAGGCATTTGCCTTGCCTCTGGTGAGTGTTAACGAGATTTTCCATCTTGATTTAACCAAAACGAATACTGTCGATGGCCAGCTGGTGGTCATGGTGAGAAATAAGCCTCTGCCATTGTTTTATCTGACTCGCTGGCTGGTGAAAGGTGCTGAATATGAAGAACTGCCCAATGAAGGGCACGTCGTTGTGGTACATGTCGGTACTAAAAAAGTGGGTTTTGTAGTGAATCATCTGATTGGTCAGGAAGAGGTCGTTATTAAGCCATTAGGGTCACTTCTGCAAGGTACTGATGGTTTGGCTGGTGCAACCATCACTGGCGATGGTAAAATTGCCTTGATTCTTGATGTGCCGACTCTTATGTCATCTCGCGCCCATTAAGTACTTGCTGGCCAGACTCTGGCTGCTGCAGGTTATTCTGGTTTAAAATACTGGTTTTCTTTTATGTATAAAAAGGTATAAATGATAGATTTTCTAAGCATTTTTGGTCTGATACTCGGGGTTGGCTCCATCTTGCTTGGTCAGTTTCTGGATGGCGGTCATCTTGGAACTCTGGTTAATGGTCCTGCAGCTCTGATTGTTCTTGGCGGGACATTTGGAGCTGTTATGCTGCAGTCTCCGGCAAAGGTTTTCCTCCGGGGGCTGAAAATATTCAGCTGGATCTTTTTTCCTCCGCGGTTTCACACAGAAGAAACAATTGCCCGAATCATTGACTGGAGCAATACTGCCCGTAAAGAAGGACTTCTGGGACTTGAAATTGTTGCCGAGGAAGAAGATGACTTATTTGCACGTAAAGGTCTTGAACTTTTAGTTGACGGCAGTGAACCGGAAGTTATGCGTTCAATTATGGAGCTTGAAATTGATGCCAAAGAAAACTTTGATACTCTGGCCAGCAAGATTTATGAGGCCATGGGGGGATTTTCTCCCACTATTGGTATTATTGGTGCTGTCATGGGATTGATTCATGTGATGGGCAATCTGTCGGATCCCAGCAAACTGGGTAGTGGTATTGCCGTTGCTTTTGTGGCGACTATTTATGGTGTAGGTGCTGCTAATCTGCTTTTTATTCCCATTTCGAGTAAATTAAAAACCCTGGTCTCTAATGAAGTCACCTATCGGGACATGATAGTTGAAGGTCTGGTGTCAATTGCTGAAGGTGAAAATCCAAGAAACATTCAGCGTAAACTGGAAGGTTATCTGGATAAAACCAGGGCTAATGAAAACGGTGAAGGTAACTTGCTTTAAGCTGAATAAACAGCTCTTAGTATCCATTCTTATTGGAAAATGCAGAAAAGACGATGTCAAGACGTAGAAAAAAACAGGAAGAACATGTCAATTTAGAACGCTGGCTGGTGTCATACGCGGACTTTATTACCTTATTATTTGCCTTTTTTGTTGTCATGTATGCGATATCATCAGTTAATGAAGGTAAATATCGGGTTTTATCCGATTCACTCAGTGACGTGTTTCAATCCCCTCCCACTTCCATTTCGCCAATTCAATTTGACAATGCCTTACAGAACCAGCCTTCTTTGTCAGAAGATCCGGATTTTATCAATATCCCCATTCCAGAACATGACAAGAATTTGACACCGCCTGAAAATCCTGAGCTGGAGACCTTATCTGAAGATATTACCCAGGCGGTACAGCCCCTTATTGATGATGATTTGATTACTATAAAAAAATCGGATTTCTGGTTAGAAATTGATATTAAGTCCAGCATTTTGTTTGGCAGCGGCAATGCCAAATTATCAGAAGATGCTGAAGACATTTTAGCAACCATAGCCTCATTATTAAAAGACTATCCCAATGATGTGCAGGTAGAAGGTTTTACCGATAATGTGCCGATCAGTACCAAATTTTTTCCCTCAAACTGGGAATTATCCTCTTCCCGTGCTGCCAGTGTGGTACACCTGTTTGAAGAAGAAGGCGTTGATCCCAAACGTATGCAGGCTATTGGCTATGGACAACATCGTCCCACTGCAGATAACACCACTGAAAGTGGTCGCAATACCAATCGACGGGTGAATCTTGTGGTACTTGGTCAGGGGGATCCACGGCAAATCATGCAGCTGCGCAATCAAAGCCTGAAACAGGCAACTCAGGAGAATGGGGATACATTTGAGACGGATGAGCCGTCACAAGGTTTTAACCCTATCTTTGATATTCAATAGCTTCTTTAGCCACGTTAATGCTTGCTAATTGGGGATAAAACAAGTGAAAATTTGGGCCGTTGCAAATCAAAAAGGCGGTGTCGGCAAAACCACAACAGCAATTTCACTGGCTGGCTGGTTGTCTTTAAAAAATAAGAGAACACTGCTTGTGGATCTTGATCCTCATGGTTCAATGACCAGCTATTTTGGTCTGGATCCAGATTCATTAGAAAAAAGTGTCTATCAAATCTTTCAAAAAGCTGCTGCCGGACAGCCTATGAATATCAATGAGGTCATACAGGCAACTCGTTTTGATAATCTATCCCTTTTACCAGCTTCAACTGCGATTGCAACACTGGATAAACAACTGGGCACTAAAGAAGGAATGGGACTGGTTCTGGCAAAGCAATTATTAGGTTTAAAAGGGCAGTTTGATTATATTTTTGTAGATTGTCCGCCGATGTTAGGGGTCTTAATGATTAATGCGCTGGCGGCCTGTAATCAATTATTAGTGCCTGTTCAAACTGAACATCTGGCTCTGAAGGGATTGGACAGAATGCTCAATACCATCAAAATGATTAATCGGGCAAGAAAAACACCACTGGATTATGCCATTATTCCTACCATGTTTGATCGTCGCACACGGGCAGCAATTGAGTGTTTGCGAATTATGCAGAAAAAATATGATCCTAAAGCACTAAAGAGAACCCTGATACCTGTCGATACTAAGTTCAGGGAAGCTTCCAGAGATGGTGTACCTTTACCAATATACAATCCTCAAAGCAGGGGATCGGTTGCTTATAATTTATTATTAGATGCCTTGCTGGCTGAGTTTATTCATGAGTGATGAGCAGAACAAAGACTCTTTGTTAGTTGATCAAGAAGATGCCCTCGGCTTCTATTTTGACTCATTGCTATTGCCTGATGATAATGATCTTGTGGAAAAGGGGAGCCTGGAAAATAATAGTGCTCGGCAAGAAAAAAGTGACAGAACAACAAAGACAATCACTGCAGCTCCGCTTTCACCCAAACCCGGACCTGAAGAAAGCGATCTTCATAATAAACCAATGAACACAGGTTCAACCATTGTTTTTTCCAAAAAATATGATGATGGTAAAATAAGTGAACAGGTATTAATTCCACGTAGTCAGAGACTGGCAGCCGCTAAAGAACCTTTTTTTAAAACAGCACCATTAGAGAAAAAAAACACCTCGATTAAACAACAATCAGCTGCTTCACGCGAAGCCCCTAGTTTAGACCTGAGTCTTTTTCTGCCAAAAATAAAAACCCTCAGTGAAGAAGAAATATCACAGCAAATTGAAGCACTGACACAGGCTGCTGTGAGCCAGGCACAATTAGAATCCGACCTGGCTCATGTTGCAGAGCTGGAACAGGTGAGTCAAAAAACACTAAAGACACAAGCGGCAGCAGATTCAGATGGACTGATACGAAATATTGATAATGCACCTGCCTGGGCCGTGCCTGACTTTCAGGTGCTGCTGTTTACTGTTGCCGGCTTAAAGCTGGCCGTGCCGCTGACAGAACTGCATGGTATCGTTGAGTGGGGGGATGAATATATCACTGAGCTGCCGGGACATAAATCATGGTATCTGGGGATTATTCAAAATCAGGGAAAAAGTGTGCCTGTTATTGATACTCTGCAGCAAGTTGTGCCTGAAAATCGTTGGCCGGAAAATTATTTAAGTGAAAGAAAATTTAAACATATTATTATGATTGATAATGCTCATTGGGGGCTGGCTTGTGAAACAGTACTGGAAGTTATCACGCTAAAAACAGATGCTGTTAAATGGCGTTCATCCAGAACCAGGCGACGCTGGTTACTGGGTACTGTTATTGAACATATGTGTGCCTTACTGGATAGTGCAGAATTTGCCGCTATGCTGAAAACAGGTGATGATAGTTTGCTAAGCTCTTAGCTAAAGTTGAAATAAATTTATCATAAGCCCCTTCAAAAAATGTTATTCATACACTAAACTTTATGGATAATGTGCTGATAAGAGTTTTAAGAGGCTCGGAAATTAATCGTTATTATTTCCCGGGTTCCAGGCCATAATTTTTTGAAATTTTGAGGACTAATCATGGAATATGATTATGATGATAATATGATTGTTGACCCTTTGACTCAATGGGTTACATTTATGCTGGATGGTGAAAAATACGGTATAAATGTAATGCAGGTCAGGGAAGTTTTACGTGACATAGAAATTGCTCCCGTACCTGGCGCACCCGACTATGTGCTGGGCATTATTAATCTTCGAGGCAATGTTGTCACTGTGGTTGATACCCGTTCACGTTTTGGCTTAGCATCAAATGAAACCAACGAAGAATCAAGAATTATTATTATAGAAAATAATAGTCAGACTTTAGGTTTGCTGGTTGATAGTATTGCTGAAGTGGCTGATATCCTCAAATCCCAAATTGAAATTACCCCTAATGTCGGCAATGATGATAGTTCAAAATATATCCAGGGAGTGCATAGCAGAGATGGTGAATTGCTGATATTAGTGTCGGTTGATAAAGTCCTTAATGATGATGAATGGGCTGATATGGATATGTTTTAGGGCCTTATATGTAATTGGAGGTGTATAATGGCAGGCGATATTTCACCGATGAGCCCGGTTTCACCAACGCCGCTAGTCAGGGAAAAACGGCATTATCCAAACGAAGAGAAAGAAAAAAAACTGAAACAGCAGAAACAGGACGATCAGCCTGATGATGACGAGCAGTTAAAAAAAGATTCTGATGATGACGAGCAGCAAAAGCGTGTGAATATTGACGAAAAAAATGTTACAGTAGGCCATATTGATGAATATGTCTGATCCGGATAAATTTGACTAAATGGCTATCACTGCAGTTCTTTTTGGCACAATTGCCGTCTTATTAATACTTTTTATATACCTTGCTTTTTGTGTCAAAGGCTTAAGCAAGTCCCTTCGTACTTCTGATTCAGAACTTAAACAATTAAAACAATTTATTGCCCTGCAGCAGCAGCAAATCAAAGAACTGTCACATGAATTACAAACCATGACCAGTGCTGCCTATGGTGTTGGTAAGCGAATTAATCAGCTGGCCGGGCAACTTCGTGAACTGGATGATCGCCAGGAAGAGTTTGATCTGAAAGATCAGGGCTCGCATTCAATGCAGCAGGCGATTGCCCTGGTGCATAAAGGTGCAACGGTTGATGAGCTGGTGGAAAATTGTGAAATGTCTCTCGGTGAGGCAGAACTTTTAATTATGGTACATGGTCAGCAATCTGAGTCTGATTAGTTTGCAGCAATGCATTTCTCTCGTTTTATCGCCTCAACAATTGAGCGGGCATTTACCAGCTGGCGAACTCTTTTCCATAATTTTTCAGGCTGCTGCTGGTAAATAAACAACAAAAGATCAGCATCAATCCAGTGCAACTCCCTGCGTTTGGAAAAACGGGTTTGCCGTCCATCTTCTGCTTGCCACTCCTGATTGATTATACTCAAGTCCTGATAGTCAACTTCGATAAAAAAAGTTTTCCAGTCCTTGGGAGGGAGCTTGTTTCCCACTTCTCGCTGACACCACCAGTTGGGATTTTGTTGTAAGGTGCGATCAAACAGCTTAGTCACAACAGACAATTGCCGGGCGATTCGTGCGGGTGTTTTTTCTGCCATTTTAATATCTTCAATACTTTCAGCAAAGAACATGGTTTCAGTTTCTTCTACAAATTCTCTCGCTGCAGCGTGCTGATATGTTTCCCCTTCATTGATGCCGCCGCCAAAGTCAATGAAATACCCAGTTTTACGGCCGCTGAATACTTTCTGAAACAGAAAGAGAACCTGCTGCCTGTGTACTGTAAATGGTATGACTCCAGCGCCCATTGTTGACTCTTTTCAGGATTTATTAACTACTGAGATGCTCCGTGAGTATCTCAGACATTTTTGCTTCGGGGTTATTAAAATCTAATTTTATTATCGCGCCATTAGGAATAGATAATGCCTGCCGAAGATGGCAGTAACGTTTAAACCTGTCTTCATCATGCTTTATTTGTATCAAAAATAAGTACCAGAGCATGGCACGAATCACATGTCCATGAGTGTACACAACGACAAACCCATTTTGATTTTTAAGCTGCTTGATGCCCCTTTCAATACGTGCCAGGAAATCATTGTATGACTCTGAACCATCGCCATCAGAATATGTGGGATCGCAGTTGCTCCAATAAATGAGTTTCTCAGCCTTACGCTCATAACGTGTCGTCCCGTGATATTTTTCAGGATTAAGATAGGTGAATTCCTGTAATGGCCATTCTTCAGTCACGGCCGTGGGAAATTTTTCCAGTAAAGGTTTTGCAGACAGCTGCGTTCTGATGTATGGCGTATAAATAACTAAATCTGGTTTTTTTGTGATCTTGTCAGCTACTTCACACGCTTGTAATTCACCTCGCGAAGTCAGGCCCACAAGATGAGGATAATTGGTTCTTTCTCCAACGTTTGACAGACTTTCACCATGACGGATCAACCAAATTTTTTTCATCATATATAATCCACAACCACTAAACTAACTTAAGTTAATACTAGCAGAAAATTTAAAAAATGATTGTTGATTCGTAAATTAAAAAATGGTTTTACACATTTTTTCGACCTTAATATGTCGGTTTACTGCCGAAGCAGACAGTTTTTATGTTTATAAGTTGTAAGTTATATGTCAAAAGAAAAGTCAAAAGCAGTTCTTAAGCTTTATGGCTGAGCCCATGCTCTTTATCTCTTGCTTTTAACATAAAAACTTAAAAACATAGAAACATACAACTGAGGACTTCGTCCGCTTCGGTAGTAAACCGATACAAGTACGAAAATATAAACAGCCAAATTTAATGTGTTTAAGTACTAGAACAAGCCTCTGGTCAGAAAGCCGTCAATAACAAGAATCAGTAGAATGAGTCCTATGCCAAGTAAGGTAAAACCAAGGATATGAGAAATAATATTCCATTGTTTTGACGGACCTTTTACCAGGCGTTTTTCCAGCTCACCCGATGCTTTGAGGCGTTCATATTCTTCCGGACGTTCTTCTTTTAATTCTTCCAGATCCCATGAGCCGGTAAACATCACTGTATCAAGAGGGAATTTGGCTGGTCGGAAATGGTTATTAAAGAAGTGCACCACAAACAGTGTCAGTACGGCTAAAAATGCTTCCAGACCATGAGCAATGGTGGCCAGGTTAAAGATCCAGCCAGGCAGATACTGACCAATTTCATCAGCAAACCATAGCATAAAACCCGACAAGCCAATAACAAAAGCACCCCAGTAAACAGCCCAGTAATCAAATTTTTCCCAATACGTCCAGCGATCAAAACGGGGTTGTTTACCTTTGCCGAAATACCAGCGGAATTGACCTTTCATATCTTCCCAGTCTTTCATACGGGGTAATAAGGAATCGGGACCAAACCAGTCAAAATCACCTTTTTTGAATATATTAAACAGGACAACAGCGGCATGTCCGAAGATAGCCAGTAAGAAAATCATTCCGACCCAATGGTGCAGAACTTTAAGGATCCCAGTACCGCCCATCATCGGCACCAAAGTCATTGCCCAAACGGTATTAGGGTACATAACAACCATGCCGGTAAATACCAGAAACATAAGTGATAGTGCCAGCATCCAGTGGTTGACACGCCAGTACCATGGGAAACGTTGGAAATAAATGCCGCTATGCTTTTTTTCAGGCTTAATACGTATTGGATAACTACGTGACTCACTATGCTGATAAATAACAGGGCGCTCTTTCTTCTCACGCCAGAACCATAAAACAGAGTGCAGATAGAAAAAAACCAAAACAACAATGACTAATGCGCCCATGCCTTTGCCGAGGATCCACAGTTCAGGGTATTTTTCAAAGTTTCGTGTGGTTCCGTGTGGATGATATTTTACAAAATTTTCATTGGCATTTTCATGACATTTTTTACAGGTTTCAACCAGGTTTTTCTCATTGACGGGAGATGTTGATTGGTTAACATGAGTAATTGTATGGCTATCATGACAATCAACACATCTGGGGGCATCTTCATTACCATGCCAGGCGAGCTGACCGTGAGGACTGGCCATGTAGCCATCGAGTTCATCCTGATGACATTCACCACAGCCTTCGGTAATGATCCGGTGTGCAGGCAGCTTTTTAATATCACTGATCTGGTGTGAACTATGGCAGTCAGTACAGGTTGCCGAGTCACCTTTCCAGGGTGTTTTTAATGCCGCACCGTGCATGGATTGACGGTACTGTTTTAGAGCTTTCTCATGACAGGCACCACAGACCCCGGGTGAATTTAAACGATGAGTATTGGCCCGGCTATCTTCTGATGGATACACATAGTGGGCGGTGTGACAGGTAGAACATGCAGCATTGTTGCCGATGCTCTGGTCACCATGAGCAGAGACCTGATAGTCCTGTGTATAGGTAACAACCCGTTTAGGTGGTGAGCCGCCAAAGATTGAATTACGGCGTTTACTGGCGGTGGTATCATTTTCAGCCAGTTGTTCATGACAAGTGACACAGTCAACTGAAGCTAATTCTCCTTTACGATGAGGTACTTCTTCAATATCAGTATGACAATCTGTACATTGGTTCTTGCCATGAACGCTGTTCTTAAAAAAATCAGTATCAATAAAAAGCTCTTTTTTTCCTAACTCACCGTGTTCACCCAGGGGGACACTAAAACCCCGTTCACCATGACATTCGGTACAATCTGAATCAGGAAATGATTTTGCCTGAAGAGCACTGCCACTGAATAAAAAACTGGCTGACAAAATCAAAGCGATAGAAAAAAACGGGGATAAAATTTTAGATATCTGCATATTGAAATAGATTACTCATTTAGAAAAACAGCTTATTGAAATACCCCCTCTTTACTTTTATTAAAAGTGTTAATCGCAAGAGGTATTTAAATAAACCCTTTCTCTTCCATTCTTTATAAAAGAATGGAAGAGAAAGGTTAGGGCCTTGGAAATAATAAATTTTCCAAGTTTTACGCAGCAATTTTATTCAGATTCAAGGCGTGATAAAGGGCGCATAGTCAGCCTACGCAACCTTTATTACAACACAGAAGCTGGATAAAAGGGCAAGTAAAACTGGAACATTTATTTTTT